>JBKPEY010000470.1:0-12156 GCA_046744405.1 Actinomycetota bacterium | reverse complement strand
AAATGCTCGCCCTCTCCTTCCTGGTACTGATCGGAGCGAGCCTGATCGCCGAAGGCTTCAACTTCCACATCGACAAGCCCTTCATCTATGGGCCCATCGCGTTCGCCATCTGTGTAGAGGCGCTCAACCTCACCTACCAGTCGCGCCAGGCCAAGCGGAATCACGAGCCCGAACCCGAACCGGTGCATCTGCGAGACAAGTATGCGGAATGACGATCACCTGGCCCGGTTTCGCGGACTGCCTAGCGGCAAGGAATCGATAGGCGCCTCGTTTCCGCACGGCCAGGCTGGGTAAAGGCTCGCGAGTGGCCGGAGTCGGCGTACGACGCCGCACGCACCACGTTGACCTTGAGACCCGTTGACGTGTAGCCCATCGGGAGACCCGCTGACCAGCGGTCGCAATCAGCAGATAGGCAAGCGAAAGTATTGGGAAAGGGAAATCCTCATGAGCGCATCATCGGCGGTGACCATCAACTGCTCTGCGGAGGAGATCGCCGCTCGACTACCGGAGGCTGAGTCACCGCTGTCCGATGATGCGGCGCAGGTCTCACTTGCGCCAGCGCCCGGTAATCGCGGCACGGAGGTTCGGGTCGTTCTCGACAAGAGCGGGGTCGGCGGGGCAATAGGTCAAAAAGTGTCCGCGGTATTCGGTACAGATCAGCAGCGTCAGCTTGACGATGCACTGCGCCGTTTCAAGCAGCTGTTGGAGGCCGGCGAGGTGATCCGCTCAGAGGGCAGCCCCGAAGGCACAGACGCGAAACAGCAGCGGCAACAGCGTCCTGCTGAACCTGTGGCCCCGACGACGACAGACTGAGAGGAGATCGCCATGCGTGCCACTTGTTGGATGGGGCGCAATACCGTCGAGGTCCGAGACGTTCCGGATCCTGTGATCTTGAATCAGCGCGATGCCATTGTCAAGATCACCTCGACTGCTATCTGTGGCTCTGATCTGCACCTCTACGACGGCTACATACCGTCCATGGAGAAGGGCGACATCTTGGGTCATGAGTTCATGGGAAACGTCGTCGAGGTTGGTCCCGGGGTCAGAAATCTGTCGGTGGGCGACCGAGTAGTCGTGCCCTTTCCGATCGCCTGTGGCGCCTGCAATGCGTGTGCGGCTGAACTCTATTCGCTGTGCGAGAACTCTAACCCCAACGCCGGTATGGCCGAAAAGCTGTGGGGCCACGCTAGTGCCGGCATGTTCGGGTACTCGCACCTAACGGGCGGGTTCGCCGGAGGACAAGCCGAGTACGCCCGAGTCCCCTTCGCCGACGTCGGTCCAATCAAGATCGAGAACGATTTGCCGGACCATAAGGTGCTCTTCCTCTCCGACATCTTCCCGACCGCCTACATGGGAGCGGAGATGTGTGATATCAAACCCGGTGACGTCATCGCGGTATGGGGTGCGGGGCCGGTCGGACTGCTTGCCATGGCCAGCGCATTTCTGCTTGGTGCGGAGAAGGTCATCGCAATCGATCGGTTCGACTACCGCCTGCAAAGGGCAAGGGAGAAAACCGGTGCTGAGACGATCAACTACGAAGAGGTGAATGTCCTGGAGGTGCTGGGGGACATGACGGCCGGGCGCGGCCCGGATGCCTGCATCGACGCCGTTGGCCTGGAGGCTCATTCGGACTTCGGCCCACTTCAGCTCTATGACAGGGCCAAGCAGGCCGTACGTCTAGAAACCGACCGTGGACCAGCGCTGCGAGAGGCAATTCTCGCCGTTCGCAACGGCGGCACACTTTCCATCATCGGTGTCTACGGCGGACTCATGGACAAATTCCCGATCGGGTCCTTGATGAACCGTTCCATCACGGTTCGAGGGGGGCAATGCCACGTTCAGCGCTACGCCAAGCCACTGCTCAACCGGATCGAACGCGGCGAAATCGATCCAAGCTTTGTCATCACCCACCGTGTGCCGTTGGAGCAGGCGCCCGACGCCTACGAGGTGTTCAAGAAAAAGGAAGACGACTGCATCAAGGTCGTTTTGTCGCCATGACGCTGGCTTACTCCGACTCAGCGTGACCGAACGAGTGAGATTGAGTTTCCGACAACCGAGTGACTAGACGAGGAGCCCAGGTGACAGACACGCCAGTCCAGCAAGATGTCGTCGACATACTGACGACCGATCACCATGAGGTCATAGATCTACTGCAGCAAATCAAGATCAGCACTGATGCTGAAGAGCGCCGGGACCTGACCGACACTGTGATCAGTGAGCTGGTTCGCCACTCGGTCGCGGAGGAGATGTACGTCTATCCGGCGATGAAAAAGTACCTGCCGGACGGCGACCAAGCAGTCGACCACGACGTTGAAGAGCACAAAGAGCTCGAGAAGACTATGAAGAAACTCGAGTCGGTCGATGCCCAGAGTTCTGACTTCACTCAGCTGCTCGCGGATTTGGAAAACATCTTGCGTGATCATGTTCGGGATGAGGAGAACGAGCAGTTCCCACAGCTGCGGGCGCAGGTGCCAGGGGAGGAACTGATCGAAATCGGCGAGAAGGTGGAGAACGCGAAGAAACTCGCGCCGACCCGGCCCCATCCGATGGCGCCAAACAATGAGGTCTTCCACAAGCTGGTCGGCCCCGGTGTCGGCCTTGTCGACCGGCTACGCGACAAGCTAACTGGCCGAGCATCTTGAGCTCCTAGCAAGATCGTGCGCGTTTGAAGGTTGAGTACAACCGTCAAACGCGCACGATCTTCCGGAGCGATACTCCAAGCCGGTGATGGCCCTGGCGTTGAAGTTGCTATTGGCACCGCTGCTGGTAGTTGCTTCTTCGCTTGCCGGCAGACGGTGGGGTCCACGAATGGCGGGGATTGTCGTCGTACTGCCAATCGTCGCCGGCCCGATCTTGCTGATCTTGTATCTGGAACATGGCACCGGCTTTGCCGCCAACGCAGCCAGCGCCGCCACGCTGGCGATCGTGCCGCTCGCATTGTTCACGTTGATCTTCGGCTACCTACCGAAACGTCATAGTTGGCAGCTGACACTGGTGATCAGTTGGGCTGTCGTGCTGGCCGCCGATCTCGCCCTCGCTCAGATCCCTGTACCTGCCGGCCTAGCACTCCTCTTAGCATTGCTGGCTCTACATGCTGTAGGTGTGCTGCTACGCAGGCTAGATCAACAACCTTCAGCTCCACTACCGACACCGTGGTGGGATTTGCCAGCTCGGGCGACGGCAACCGCACTTCTGGTTGTGCTGGTAACCGGCTTCGCAGCCGCACTGGGTCCCGAGTTGGCAGGTGCGCTAACGCCCTTTCCCATTGCGCTAAGTGTGGTGTGCGCCTTCACAACAGCTCAGGCCGGTCACGCGGGCGTTCTGGCACTGCTTCGCGGCATCGTGCCAGGACTAGACGGCTTTGCGATCTTTTGCTTCCTGCTCGCGGTCTTGATCAACCGAGTGGGCGGCCCCGGGGCTTTCGCGATTGCCACTGCGGCGGCGGTGATCTTTGCGGTGCTGCTTGCCGCCCAGATTCCAGCTGCACTGCATCGACGCTGACTGGATAGGTGCTCCTGACGCGGGCGCGCCATATTTCGTGTATGACTGAGCGCGGCTAGGGTCGAGCTCATGACCGTTCGACGCCTCCGGACGTCATGGCCGGCCATGGTGATCGCGACCGCCTTCTTTGTCGTGGGATGTCACGCCACACCGCCAAGCAGCAGTGGCGCTTCGCCAGCGGCAGTAACACCGGCGCCGCCGCCAGCGACTCCATCCGCAGGCGAGACCTCGATCATGCCTCATACTGCCGATGATCAGTCCACCGATGATCCGATCAAGCATGTGATCGGCATCTCTATAGATGGCCTTAACCCGCGGGCCATCGAAGAACTTGGCAATTCTCGCACCCCAGCCTTCCACCGGCTGATGCGTGAAGGCGCCTTCACATTGAACGCCCGTACCGTCCGTGAAAGGACAAGCACGACCCCTAATCACACTGCGATGCTTACCGGCCGGCGAGTTGACGCCAAGCACGGTGGCCATGGGTACACAGAAAACTTGGATAACGGCGGCACGATCCATCAAGCCGCTGGGCACTATGTGGCCAGCGTCTTCGATGTCGTGCACGATAACGGCGGCTCGACGGCTTTTTTTGGCGCTAAGTCGAAGTTCAGGCTGTACAAGCGGACTTGGAACACTCACGGTGCACGTGATCGAGTGGGCCGGAACAACGGTCGAGCCAAGATCGATCGCTTCACCATCGATCGCAACAACACGCGGCTGACGTCCAAGGTGACCGCTGAGCTGCGCCGCAAGCCGCGAGACTTCACGTTCGTGCACCTTTCGCTGCCTGACCGGGTCGGCCACGCATCGGGCTTCATGGGCAGGCAATACCTTGATGCCGTCAGGCGCACTGACCGGCTCGTCGGCCGGATTCTCAACACAGTGGCCGACCGGCCCGAGCTACGCCGTCACACCCTCGTGATCTTGACGGCTGACCATGGTGGCCGAGGGGCATCGCACTACAACGCCCGCAGGTTGCAAAACTTCCGGATTCCGTTTATGGCATGGGGTCCCGGCGTGCCTGCGGGGCGCAATCTCTATGGCCTCAATCCCACGTTCCGCAGCCCCGGCAGTAGTCGCACCAGCTATCACGGGAAGCAGCCCATCCGGAATGGTGATCTTGCCAACCTTGCGACTGATGCACTCGACTTGCCTCGGGTGCCGGGCTCGCAGTTCGACCGGCCGCGTACGCTCAATTTGTTTCGCTAATCGCCTGCTTGATCGTCGACATCACTCAACTTGCCTAGCCGGTCGCTCCGGACTGCGTACACATCTCCGGATCGATCGTCATGGGTCGGCAAGGCACTCAAGATCTTGATCATCGCCTCAGCTTCTAGCCAGCTATCTGCGGCCCAGCGATGGGTCTCGACCCGCGAATGCCGATAGCGATAGTCGCCAAGAGCACTGATTCGCTCGATGCAGTCAATCGCGCGTTCCGCCGCAACGGGAATGTATTCGAAGGACAGCGCCGGGACAGGCTGGCTGAGACCGCGCAACACCTCATGCTCAAAGCCTTCGACGTCGATCTTGCAGAATTGCGGCTCCCCATGCCGTGCGATGAGCTCGTCGAGTGTGATCAGGGTGACGCTAATGGTGGAGTCCCACTGAACTCGCTGGAATCGCCGATCGGCCTGGACGTCACTGATCCAGGAATCGGCGAAAGTAGAAACAGTCGGCGTTCGGCTACTCAGATGGAGATTCCCCTGCCCGGTTTTTGCCGCTACTCCGCTGGCCTCGATGGTGACGGTTGGGTCACGCCCATAGAGCAGTCGCAAAACGGCAACGAAGTCGGGCTGCGGCTCAACCGCGACCACATGAGCACCGATCCGTCGAAAAACGCGTATCCGGTTGCCCACATGGGCCCCAATGTCGAAGGCCAGATCGCCTGGGTGCAGGAACTGCCGGTAGAAAACAGCCATACGCCGGCGACGCCAAAGCGGGCCGTAGTAGGTAACCAGCGAGCGAGCGATGCCACCAATGCGGCTGATCAAGTGGCGCCGTGGCATTCGGTGGGATCCTGAGTCGATTGTCGTGTCCGGCCCATCAAACACCACGATGGCGTCGCTCGTGGTGTTGCTGCTCGAGCGCCGGCTGTGGCGCGGCGCACTATTTCTCGCGCCCGGGCGGCTGGGTTTCGTCCAACCGTCTCGGGCGCGGCACTACTCAGCTACACGTCGTAGTAGCGGCGTGGACCGTAATAGCGGCGGCGACGCCGGAAGAGGCCTGTGATCAAGAACACCCAGAGGAACATCCATACGAGCCAGGGAGCGCTCAGCACGACTGCGGCTACCACGGCGCCGATCACAATCAGCGGTGCTAACCAGAGCATCGCCGACCATGCGAGATGGAGATCGGGGCGGCGGTTGGAGTTCGGCTCAACAGCGGGCTCCACGGTGCGTGGCAAGTCTACGAACAGCGGCTCGAGATCTGCATTGAAGCGCGCTTGGAGCGCTTGATCCGTGCGCTGATCAAACTCTTCCGCCGTCAGCCGACCTGCGGCGAAGTGATCACCAAGAGCTGCGATAGCACGGTCTCGCTCCGTATCGCCGATTCTTATCGGAACCTTTTGGGTGGGCCGAGACTCAACCGGCCCGTACGGCATCGGCCACACCCACAGCACGTTGCCTGGGGGAAGACCTACCCTGCCCGGGAAGTAACGAGTCATGAGCCATTGTCCGGCGCGGAATCGTCTTCAGCAAGGATTGAATAGAGCTTCCGCCGCAATTCCACTAATGCTTCGCGTCCCTTCGCCTGCTGCTCGGGCGTTCCGGTAGCCACGATTTGCCACACAGCACCCGCTACCTGACCGATCAGCGGCTTCAATCCATCGTCATCTTGACCGGTCTCGCTCATCGTCTGCCAGGGAGCAGATACTTCGTCGGCGTGTTCGGTGACGTAGCTGTGGCCTTCGTCAGTCAAGGTGTAGGCGCGCCGTCCGGCATCCTCCTCTACTCGAACCAGGCCCTCGTCCTCGAGCTGCTGCAGTGTCGGATAGATCGAACCGGGACTGGGCTTCCAGACTCCGCCACTGCGGGTGGCAATCTCTTGGATGATCTGATAACCGTTCATCGATTGCTCCGCGAGGACCCCGAGAATGGCGGCTCGGATATCGCCGCGACGAGCCTTAGGACCGCGCCAGGTCCGGCCCATGCCCCACGGTCCGAAGCCTGGACCGCCGAAGACTCCCCACTCACCGAAGGCTTGGGGACCGCGAGGACCGCGAGTTCCTGCCATCTTGGCCAGCCAATCGCTCAGATCCTTGCCCCACGCTGGATTGCAGCGGCCTGCGAAGCGGTGCCATGGTGCCCCCATTGCGTACGCGCCACCCATTTCGATCATCCTTTCGTGACATCTTTCATCGATACGTCAACGATATATCGCGATGGGTCGGTCAACAAGAACCCGCTGAGTGAGCCGTGGTGAGCGAAGCAATCAAATATCGGATCGCGGCCACCCCGCGCGATCCGCGCGGAGCGAGCCGTGGCGAGCCAAGCAATGAAGTACCGGCATCACCAGCCGCGTTGCCACCATTCCTTCAGATGGGGGCGCTCGGTGCCGAGTGTAGTGTCGTCGCCATGGCCGGGGTGCACTACGGTGTCATCGTCGAAGCGGCCGAAGATCTTAGCTTCAAGATCGTTCATCAAAGATTTGAAGTCCTCGGGCGTGTTGGTCTTGCCAGGCCCGCCAGGAAAGAGGCTGTCGCCGGTAAATAGATGGGTCCGCCCGGCGCCGGGATATGCCAGCGTGATCGAACCCGGCGTGTGCCCCACCAACCCGATCACCTCCAGCCACTCGCTACCCAGCTGGATTTGGTCGCCGTCCCAGACTCCGTTCAGGCTCCGTACCTCGGTGCCGATCCTGATCGCCTCAAGATCAGGATCGCCACAAAGCAGCTGGGCAGCGGTCGCAGCAGCGACCGACGATAAAGCCTGCCAGTGATCGGCATGTCGATGGGTGGTCACAATCGCGTCGAGCGGCTGAGCGGAGATGATCTTGAGAAGTCGATCAGCGTCATTGGCAGCATCGATGAGTACGCTGCTACCGCTGTTGTGCTGCAGTAGGTAGGCATTGTTGTCGACCGGTCCAACGCTGATCTTGGTCACGGTCACTGAAGCGGAGGCTCGCAGAACCAGCGGCGGACCGCCGGGTTCAACATGGTTGATGCCAGGCATCAGAACGCGGGAAGTCGAAGGTCGTCGGCCCCGGTGATCGCGGAGGCGTCTGTTCTGCCCAGCAACCAGCCGAGAAGATTGGCGCTGCTTCCGCTGACCAACACGGCCTCACTGGGGCTACCCACCGCGGTCGTAACGCCGGAGTCCGACCTCAGCTGCAGCCTCGGGAACTCTTCGCGGTCCCGGAGTCGGAAGGCACACCATTCCAGTAGCCACTCCGCCGTCTGGTTATCGATATCGGTGATCTGGAAGCCGACATCAAGATCAACGTGGTGGATCACCACCTCGAGCAGTCGCGCCAACGGCAGCAGCCGCGCAGGCACCTGCAGCCCCCGGCTCATCTCGACAACAGCGTCCCAGGCGTCTGCGCCGTCGAGCTCGTCGAAAGCCGAACTCAATCGTCCGGCCGAGGTGTCGAGATCGATCTGAAGGTCGAGGCCAGAGCGCCCAGCACCAGCCTCGATCTCGGCAGCCCGATGCTCAGGCGAGGGGTACATGTCCTGGCGTTCGCCGGTACGCGCCCACGAAGTCAGTCGGCACATGGCGTCAGCGTTACGGGCGATATGGGTGGCCACATGACCCCTGGTCCAGTTCGGCAGCCGACTGGGAGCGCGCCACTGTTCATCACTGACCAAGATCGTGTCGCCCAGCAGGCGCTGGGTGGTTGTCCTCACCAGCCCGCGCAGCGTTTCCAGCTGCGTCGTGGCGGGAGAAGCGGCGGCAGTCATTCCCATACCGTAGTGCGCGACAAAGGCGTCGACAAAGGCGCGGGGGAGGCCTGACTGCGATCAGTTTTTCCGCGAACTCTGTCAGCGGGTGCACATACGATGTGCTCCGTGACTGACCGTCTCGTCGTCCGGGGTGCGCGCGAGCACAATCTGCAGAACATCTCGCTGGATCTGCCGCGAGATGCTCTCATTGTCTTCACCGGACTGTCGGGATCTGGCAAGTCGAGTCTGGCCTTCGACACCATCTTTGCCGAGGGACAGCGCCGCTACGTCGAGTCGCTCTCGGCGTACGCGCGGCAGTTCCTGGGTCAGATGGACAAGCCGGACGTGGATTTCATCGAAGGCCTGTCGCCCGCGGTCTCGATCGACCAGAAATCCACCAGCCGCAACCCACGTTCCACGGTCGGCACGATTACCGAGGTCTACGACTATCTGCGGTTGCTGTATGCCCGCGCCGGTCGACCGCACTGCCCGATCTGCGGCGAGCCCATCAGCCGGCAGTCGCCGCAGCAGATCGTCGACCGTCTGATGGCAATGGAGGAGGGGACGAGGTTCCAGGTGTTGGCGCCGGTTGTCCGTGGCCGGAAAGGGGAGTACGTCGAGGTCTTCCGGGAGCTTGCCTCAGAGGGTTTCAGCCGCGCCCGTGTCGACGGTCAGGTCGTCCAGCTCACCGAACCACCGATCCTGGACAAAAAGTACAAGCACTCCATCGATGTCATCGTTGACCGGCTTGCCGTGAAGCCGACAGTCAAGCACCGCTTGACCGACTCGGTAGAAACCGCACTCAAGCTGGCGCAGGGCGTTGTAGCGGTCGACTTTGTGGATCTTGATCCCAAGGATCCGCAGCGTGAGCGAACGTACTCCGAAAAGATGGCGTGCCCGAACAACCACGACATCGCCATCGACGAGTTGGAGCCTCGGCAGTTCTCGTTCAATGGGCCATGGGGCGCCTGCCCAGCCTGCTCTGGTCTGGGAACCCGTATGGAGGTCGACCCGGAGCTTGTGGTCCCCGATGAGGACAAAAGCTTGTCCGAGGGTGCGATTGCGCCGTGGTCCTCACAACACGTGGCGGACTATTTCGGCAGACTCATTGACTCACTCGCAGAGAGCGCCAGTTTCTCCACCACGGTTCCGTGGCGACGCCTACCGTCGTCGGCGAGGAAGATGTTGCTCGAGGGAGTGCCCGGCGTGGTGCATGTGCGCTATCGCAATCGGTACGGTCGCGAGCGCAGCTACAACGCCAAATATGAGGGCGTTGTCCCTTACATCGAGCGGCGGCACGCCGAGGCGGAGAGCGACACCTCACGGGAGCGGTTCGCCGGCTAGATGCGCGAGGTGCCGTGCCGGGTCTGCAAAGGCGCCCGGCTGAAGCCCACGTCGCTCGCCGTAACAGTCGGTGGCAAGAACATTGCGGAGCTGTCGGCAATGTCGATCGACGCAGCCGCGGTGTTTCTCGGCCAGCTCGAGCTCAGCGAACGTGAACGGCAGATTGCCGAACGAGTCCTCAAGGAAATCAACGAGCGCCTGAAGTTCTTGCTCAACGTCGGCTTGGACTATCTGTCGCTTAGCCGACCCACAGGCAGCCTCTCTGGAGGGGAGGCGCAGCGAATCCGCCTTGCGACACAGATTGGCTCGGGGTTGGTCGGCGTCCTCTACGTGCTCGACGAGCCCAGTATCGGGTTACACCAGCGGGACAACCGTCGGCTGATCGAGACGCTGCTACGGCTACGAGACCTCGGCAACACCTTGATCGTCGTGGAGCACGATGAGGAAACTATCAAGGCGGCGGACTGGGCGGTAGACATCGGCCCAGGTGCGGGTGAGCACGGCGGCCGCGTGGTGCATTCAGGGACCGTTGAGGAGCTGCTGAACAATCGCGAGTCACTCACCGGCGCGTACCTGTCGCGGCGCCGTTCCATCCCACTGCCGAGCACCCGTCGGCCGCGCATTCCTGGTCGAGAGATCACTGTGCACAAGGCCGCCGAACACAACCTGCGCAACATCACCGTGTCATTTCCGCTAGGTCAGTTGATCGCGGTCACCGGAGTGTCCGGATCCGGCAAGTCCACCCTTGTCAACCACATCCTCTACAACGCCCTGGCGAGGCGCATCTACAACGCCCGTGAGGTGCCCGGTCGACACCGCTCCATTAGCGGCGCCGATCAGATCGACAAGGTCATCCATGTTGATCAGTCACCGATCGGTCGTACACCCCGGTCCAATCCGGCCACCTATACCGGAGTTTTTGATCACATCCGCCGATTGTTCGCCGAGACACCGGAGGCCAAGGTACGCGGCTACCAGCCGGGCCGGTTCTCCTTCAATGTCAAGGGCGGCCGCTGCGAGAACTGCACCGGCGACGGCACGATCAAGATCGAAATGAACTTCCTGCCGGACGTCTACGTGCCGTGTGAGGTATGCCACGGCGCGCGGTACAACAGGGAGACCCTGGAGGTCCACTACAAAGGCAGGTCGATCTCGGAGGTCTTGGGCGCCTCCATCGAGGAGGCGCTGGAGCTCTTCGCTCCGCTACCCGCTATCGCTCGGCATCTCAGCACCCTGGTAGATGTCGGGCTTGGTTATGTACGACTCGGGCAGCCAGCGCCAACACTCTCCGGCGGCGAAGCACAGCGGGTCAAGCTGGCAAGTGAACTGCAAAAGCGAGCAACCGGCCGAACCCTCTACGTCCTTGACGAGCCGACGACGGGGCTCCATTTCGAGGACATCCGCAAGCTGCTTGGCGTCCTCGGGCGCCTGGTGGACGCGGGAAACACTGTCGTCGTTATCGAGCACAACCTCGACGTGATCAAGACCGCCGACTGGCTGATCGACATGGGACCGGAAGGCGGATCACGTGGTGGTCTGGTGATCGCCGAGGGCACACCTGAGCAGATCGCCGACAACCCGCAGTCCTATACCGGCGCGTTCCTCCGACCACTGCTCGATGGGCAGGCCGTTCCGATCAAGGCAACCCAGCCGGCGCTTGTTGCAAGCTGAGATACGCGCGAATCGAACCAAAACGCCGCCTGTCTCGTTTGGGGTCGCAAGACCATCTTCTCCTCAGGAGGGTTCTGTGACCGAACTGGGCGATCAACGGCCAGCCGAGGAAGCGTCGGTTACTGACCGACGGACCGTGCTGCGAGCCGCCGGACTGCTCGCCCTTGTCGGCACGGGCGCCGCCGCGCTGACTAGCTGCTCCGCCGAAGCCGAAAGCGGCTCAGCCTCCGCTACACCAGCCGCAGCAACGACGTCTCCACCAGCCTCGCCGTCGCCGACTGCCGACGCGACTTCCCCCAAACCGTCCGCCTCGCAGGGTAAGGCGCCCAACGGTCCAAGCGTCGCGACCTCCAAAGTGCCGGTCGGCGGCGGCGTCATCCTCCAGGACGCCGACTACGTGGTGACCCAGCCGAGCAAAGGAACCTACAAGGCGTTCAGCAAGATCTGCACCCACCAGGGCTGCCCGGTGGCGTCGGTGGAGAACGGGGTCATTCACTGCAACTGCCATGGCAGCGAGTACTCGATCAAAGACGGCTCGGTAACCAAACCCCCGGCGCCCGAGCCACTTGCCGAGTCCAAGACGACCGTCTTCAAAAACACCGTGTACGTCACTGGGTGAGTTGACCGGCGGGTCGTTTCGACGCTTGTGCGACGAAAGGTCCAAGTAGCCAATGCGGAGTGGGAGTCAGCGCTCCCGCCTACGCTGGGCGCGTGGTACCTCCAGTTTCGTCTCGGTCGGCCCCGTCATACCGGCC
>JBKPEY010000563.1:0-2524 GCA_046744405.1 Actinomycetota bacterium | reverse complement strand
TCTGGGCGTCGGATGGCTGAGACAGTGGCACGGCGCGGCGGTATCGCGATCCTTCCGCAAGATATCCCCGCCGATGTCGTTGCCGAGGTAGTTGACAAGGTGAAGCGGTCGCACCCGATCTACGACACGCCGGTCTCGGTGACTCCGCACACCACGGTGGGCGAAGCCCTCTCTTTGATCCCCAAACGGGCGCACGGTCTCGCCGTAGTCATTGAAAACGGCCAGCCGCTGGGAACGGTCAGTGAAGCCGAGGCAGCGGGGGTAGACCGGTTTGCCCAAGTCCACACGGTGATGTCCGGTGATGTGCTGACTACCACTCCGGAGTCCTCGCCGACGGAGATCTTCGATGAGCTCAGCCACCGACACCTTGAAGTAGCGCTCCTTGTTGAGAACAGCAAGCTGCTCGGCGTCATGACCCGGAAGCATGCGCTCCGCTCCACTCTGTATCGGCCTGCCCTTGACCCGGACGGTCGGCTCATGATTGGCGCGGCGGTCGGGATCAACGGCGACGTGGCGGTTCGGGCAGAGGCCTTGCTCGACGCCGGAATCGATGTTCTAGTCATCGACACGGCACATGGCCATCAAGATCGAATGCTGGAGTCGCTTAAGGCTGTTCGGGAGGTACGCGACCGGCTTGCGGAGACGCAGGGGCGCCGGGTCGCACTTGTCGCGGGCAATGTGGTCTCCGCTGATGGAGTCAACGACCTGGCGGGCGCCGGCGCCGATGTCGTCAAGGTCGGAGTCGGTCCCGGTGCAATGTGCACCACGCGGATGATGACCGGCGTGGGGCGGCCACAGTTCAGCGCCGTACTGGAATGCGCTGAGGCCGCTCGTGCAGTTGGCCGCTCGATCTGGGCGGACGGCGGCGTACGCCATCCCCGTGATGTCGCGCTTGCCCTAGCGGCCGGAGCCGGCAGTGTGATGATCGGCTCGTGGTTTGCCGGTACGTATGAAAGCACCGGCAACCTGATGGTCGACGCCGAGGGCCGGATGTACAAGGAGTCGTACGGCATGGCGTCCGCGCGGGCAGTCAAGATGCGTACCAAGACCTCATCGGGGTTCGATCGGGCGCGTGCCGGGCTGTTCGAAGAGGGCATATCGACCGGCCGCATGTACCTGGACCCGGAGCGACCGAGTGTTGAGGACTTGATCGATTCCATCGTGGCAGGGCTGCGCAGCAGCTGCACGTATGCGGGCGCCTCCAACCTCGAGGAGTTCCACGACCTCGCGGTCGTTGGCGTGCAGTCCAGCTCCGGCTATGACGAGGGGCAGCCTCAGCACGTCAATTGGTGAGGATCGTAGGCACTTGGCGAGCCATACGCGCCAAGCTGGCTCCGGGCTGAGCGTTATTTGTCGATGGAATGGGCGGCGCCGGTGACGCGTACCCCGGGCTCACCACTGATCACGCTGACGTCGAGCTTGCTCGGGCGGCCCATATCCACGCCTTGGATGATTGTGAACGCGGCGTTTTCGCCGATAATCTCGAGCTCTCGCAGATAGCCGCCGAACGCTGCCGCCGCTGCACCAGTTGCAGGATCCTCAACCACTCCGCTGCCGGCGAATGGGTTACGAGAGTGGTAGCGCTTCTTGGATTCGGGCCAGATCAACTGCAGGGTGACCAGCCCGTGGCCACGCATCAGCTCGGCGAGGGTGTCGAAATCGTAGTTCAGATCGGCCAGCCGCTGCCTGGTCTTGGTTACCAGCACCAAATGCTCCGAACCGGCATTTGCCAGCAGGACTGGATACTCCGGATCAAGATCATCGGCAGACCAGCGAAGCGCCTGCAGCGCTGCTGACACCAGTCGTGGCTCGGGCTGGGCTGTTCGAGGCGCCACGCTGGTTAGCTCCGCAACGAGTTCACCTTCGTCGTTCTGAAAAGTCGCTACGGTGACCAAACCGGCCGGGATGTGAAAGATCAGCTCGTTCGCCGGAAACCGCTCGACCAAAGCGACTGCAGCCGCGATAGTGGCGTGTCCACAGAATGGCACCTCTTGTAACGGCGCAAAGTAGCGCACATCGTACGCATTCGGCTCATCCGACCTCTTGACCAGGAAAGCGGTCTCCGAGTAACCGATCTCGGCGGCAATGGCTTGCATCTGCTCGGCATCGAGTCCTCTGGCGTCCAGCACAACGCCTGCTGGATTGCCGCCGTCGCCATCCATGGTGAACGCCGCATAGCGCAGCACATCGGTTGTCACCCTGCCACTCCGCCTAACCTGCGTCTTAGGCGGTGGCGAAACGATTAGCCGATCGTGCCTGGGCCTTGGCGGCTTCCACCTCACGATTCTTTGGCGGCGCAGCTGAGACTAGGTCCTCCAACAGGTGTTGCGTGGCATGCGCAATCTCTTCGACGGCCCGATAGAAGACCGCCTCATTGGCCTTCGACGGCTTGGACATCCCCGCGACCTTCCGGACATACTGCAAAGCCGCGTCATGCACCTCATCCCGCGACGCGGGCGGCTCGAAGTTGTTCAGCGGACGAATGTTTCGACACATGCGCCCCATTGTGCCCGACGCTAGCGAT
>JBKPEY010000576.1:0-2030 GCA_046744405.1 Actinomycetota bacterium | reverse complement strand
CCGCTCGCTCCGCGCGGATCGCGCGTTGAGAGCCGCTGCCTTCCTTACTCCCTCGCAGCCACCAGCACTGCAAGGCGGGACTTTGCGGAGGCTGGCTGCTCGCTCGCTCGTCCAGGACAGCGGCGCGCGCGATCACGGACTGAATTGAACCACGACGTCGTACGACAGCTTGATGATCAACCCGATGAGCACGATCAAGAACACCTTGCGGACAAAGGAGTTACCCCGGCTGATGGCGGTACGAGCTCCGAGGTAGCCACCTATCAGATTCGCCGCGCCCATCATCAGCCCAAGAGTCCACAGCACCGAGCCAGACAACCCAAAGATCACAATTGCCGCGAGGTTGGTGACCAGATTGGCGATCTTGGCCGTTGCGCTCGCCTCCAGAAATCCGTAGCCGAGAACAGCAACCAGCAAGATCACAAAGAACGAACCAGTGCCAGGGCCCAGAAATCCGTCGTAGGCGCCGACCACCAAGCCGATCAATGCCGCCAGTCCGTAGTGTCGCCGTCCTGTGTGCTTTCGTACCGACACCATGCCCAGCCGAGGCCGGCGCCAGACGTAGAGGCCAACCCCGATCAGCGCTGCCAGCACGATCGGTGTGAACGCCTCCTTCGGCAACAGCTTGGCAAGCGAGGCACCGATGGCAGATCCAATCGCTGAGGCGATGACAAGCGGCAGCACGGTCCACCAAGGGAGCGGGATTCGGAGCGCGTAGGTCAACGAGCTGATCGCTGTGCCACAGAATGAGGAGATCTTGTTCGTACCCAAGATCACTGCCGGCGGAGTGTTGCTCGGCAAGCCGATCAACAAGGCCGGCAGCTGAATTAGGCCGCCACCGCCGACCACCGCGTCGACCCACCCCGCAACGAATGCGGCGACTATCAGAGCCGTGAGCGAGAGCGCGGAGAGGTCTAGTGCACTCCAAGTCTCAGGCGTCATGCACGGCCGCGAGAATCTCCGTCAACGCATCCTCAACGGCGACCTCGACCTGCTCACCCGTCCTTCGGTCACGAACCTCGACCACGCCATTGGCCAGGCCGCGGCCTACTACAACGATCGTCGGCATCCCCAAAATCTCCGAATCAGCAAACTTGACACCCGGACTTACCGAGCGGTCATCGAGAAGCACTGAGATGCCTGCTTCATCAAGCTGCACGGAGAGGTCGGCTGCCGCCATCCCGACCACCTCTTCCTTGCCGGCTGCCACTACGTGCACGTCAAACGGTGCCAGTTCGCGCGGCCAGCAGAGTCCCTTCTCGTCGCACGTGCCCTCGACCACGGCCGCAACAGCCCGTGAGATGCCGACTCCGTAAGAGCCCATGGTCACTGTGACGAGCTTTCCGTTTTGATCAAGCACCTTGAGCCCCAGCGCCTCGGAATACTTGCGGCCCAGTTGAAAGATGTGTCCCATCTCGATGCCGCGAGCCAGCGTCAGCGGTCCAGAGCCGTCAGGAGCGAAATCACCCTCGCGGATGTCGGCCGCCTCGATAACCCCGTCCGGTGTGAAGTCTCGTCCGCAGACAAGATCAAAAACATGCCGTCCGGGCTCGTTGGCACCGGTCACCCAACGAGTACCTGCCACGACACGGGGATCCACTAGATACCTGATCTTGGTGACGGAGTCCTCGCCGAGTAGTGCTATCGGCTCGTCAGCGAAACCAACCGGTCCGAGATAGCCCCGCACCAGCTCCGGGTGTGCGGTGAAATCCTCATCGCTGAACGGCTCAGCCTCGGCAGGCTCTAGCTGGGCTGCCAGCCGCTTCATGTCGACTTCGCGGTCGCCAGGAACTCCGATCACCAAGGGATGGCGCGTGCCGTCGATCTCGGACACCATAAGGACTACGTTTTTCAACGTATCGCTCGCCTGCCATGGTCGGTCTGTCCGAGGGAATCGCGCATTGGCGAGGTCGACCAAGGTTGCGATCGTCGGCGTGCCGGGCGTGTCCTCGACATGAGCAGCGGGGGCATCGTCCCAAGCCAGCGGCTCCGGAGGTGTGATCCGCACTGCCTCGACATTGGCCGCGTAC
>JBKPEY010000154.1:0-2136 GCA_046744405.1 Actinomycetota bacterium | reverse complement strand
GCCGTCGTCATTCAGGTCGGCCAAGACGATGGCTGCTCCGAACTCATCGCCGGCCACGCCTTGGCCGAGACCCGCAGCCTGCTGCGACAAGATGTCGCTCGGAGCTGTGGTAAGCCGCAGATCGACCTCGCCGGTATTGCTATTACGCCGCGGCACACCAACTATTAGATCTGACTTGCCATCGCCGTCCACGTCGCCGATGACCGGGATATCGGTCTGGCAATTGGCCTGAGCGGCGGTCGCTCGCTCAGCTGGTGTTAGCGCTGCCATAGCGGCAGCCGCGATCAATACAGAGGCCCCGAATCTCCGCATGCCGTCCTCACCTTTTCCGATGATGACGTCCCTCGGCCAGCGTGATAACACCTCGCGCAACCAAGTCCGCCGCTCGGGACACTACCTGCTTTGTATGCCGTGCACGCGCGGTTCGGCGTTTCTGCGACGCCTCAGCAAACTGAGCGGATCACCCATCACAGGTGAGGCATATGCCTAGCGCTACCAATATCGTGGTGCCGCAGATTCGAGAGGTGGTATCGGTGAACGCGGTTGCCTGGGTCCCATTGATCTTGTACCTCGTCGAATTGACCATCAAGATCGTGGCCATTGGTACGGTACCCAGCAATCGCCGACCGTCCTCCTCGATCGCGTGGTTGCTGCTGATCGTCGTGACGCCGATTCTCGGTCTGGTGCTATTCCTTTTGATCGGCAGCCCATTCGTGCGCGGCCGGCGAGCCAAGATTCAAGCCGAGGCCAATCAGGTGATCACCGAACGTACGTCCGGGATGCCTGATGTGCCGCCAGGAGCTGACATTCCGACTGGGGTGGACAGCCTATTTCGGTTGAACCGACGCTTGAGCTATCTCCCGTGCGTGACCGGGACCAGCCATGGATTGTTCGGCGACTACGACGCCTCCATCCAGGCGATGGCCGATGCCGTCACAGAGGCTACTAGGACGGTTCACGTCGAGTTTTTCATAACCGCATGGGACGACACGACCGACGTTTTCATGACGGCGTTGGCGGATGCGGTCAAGCGGGGGGTTCGGGTCAGGCTGCTTTACGACGACGTGGCATCTCGACGCTATCCGGGCTTCAAGCAGATGAATTCACGGCTTACCGAGGTCGGCATCGAGTGGCACGAGATGATGCCGATCAAGCCCTTCAAGGGCCAGTGGCGGCGTCCCGATCTTCGTAACCACCGCAAGCTGCTGGTCGTGGATAGCCAGACAGCCTTCATGGGCTCGCAGAACATGATCGACTCCAGCTATCTGTTGAAGGGCAACCTCAAGGTAGGGCGGCATTGGAAAGATCTCAATGTCAAGGTCAGTGGTGAGATCGTCCGGGAGCTTGAAGCCGTCTTCGCCATGGACTGGTACACCGAGACCGGCGAGAAGCTGGGCGGTGAGATCGAGCTGGAAGACGTCTACGTGCCCGGCGCAGTGCCGATGCAGCTGCTGCCGTCGGGGCCCGGCTATCTGACGATGCCGAACTTGAGGCTGTTCACCGGATTGGCCCACCGGGCCCAGCAGAAATTGTCTTTGACGAGTCCGTACTTCGTGCCCGATGACTCCTTACTAGAGGCGATCACCACAGCTGCCTATCGCGGTGTCGCTGTCGAGCTATTCGTATCGGAGCAAGCCGACCAGTTCGTCGTCCAGCACGCCCAAGCTTCCTACTACGAGGTGCTGCTTGAGGCAGGGGTCAAGATCTATCAGTATCCAAAGCCGACCGTCTTGCACGCCAAGCATTTCACCGTCGACGACATGGTCGGAGTCATCGGATCCAGCAACATGGACTATCGCTCCTTCGGGCTGGACTATGAGATCACCCTGATGTCGACAGGTATGGAATTCGTTGCGGACCTGCAGGCCGTGGCGGCTGGGTATCGAGAGATCTGCCACGAGCTGACACTGGCTGAGTGGAGAGCGCGGCCGAAGAGCCAACGCTATGTCGACAATGTGATGCGGCTGGTCTCGGCGCTGCAGTAGCTCATGGATCGGCGAAAGGACTCGTTACCGTCGGAGCACGGTCAATCGTTTGCGCACTTCTGGTGGGAAACGTACGCAGCATGGCCGGGTCAGCCGCACGTTTCCGCGCTCGTGGTGGGAAACGCACGCCTTGGGCCCCGCAGCAAACCCT
>JBKPEY010000138.1:0-1823 GCA_046744405.1 Actinomycetota bacterium | reverse complement strand
CATCCGATCGGTACGACTCCCTATGGAAGTGAGCACATGCCAACCTTCTCCGATATTTCTGATCAGCTGGCCTACCAGGCGATCGAGCTGCCGTCCTGGGCGTTCGGCAACTCCGGCACCCGGTTCAAGGTTTTCGGCTCGCCAGGTACGCCGCGTACTGTCCAGGAAAAGCTTGCCGACGCTGCCAAGGTGAACGAGTTCACCGGGCTCGCACCGAAGGTCGCCTTGCACATCCCGTGGGACAAGGTCGAGGACTACGGCGCCCTCCGGGAATATACCGCTGATCTTGGTGTGGAGCTCGGCACGGTCAACTCCAACACCTTCCAAGACGACATCTACAAGTTCGGCAGCTTGACCCACGTCGACGAGACAGTACGCCGTAAGGCGATTGACCATCACTTCGAGTGCATTGAGATCATGAACCAGACTGGGTCGCGTGATCTGAAGATCTGGCTTGCCGACGGCACCAACTACGCCGGGCAGGCTGATCTTCGCGGCCGTCAGGACCGGCTGGCCGAGAGCCTCGCGGAGATCTACGAAAGGATCGGGCCCGATCAGCGGCTGGTGTTGGAGTACAAGTTCTTCGAACCCGCGTTCTATCACACCGATGTGCCCGACTGGGGCACCTCGTACGCGCACTGCGTAGCGCTGGGCGAGCGGGCCGTGGTCTGCCTCGACACCGGGCATCACGCGCCCGGCACCAATATCGAGTTCATCGTGACCCAGCTGCTGCGGTTGGGAAAGCTGGGCTCGTTCGACTTCAACTCTCGGTACTACGCCGATGACGACTTGATTGTCGGCTCAGCGGATCCCTTCCAGCTGTTTCGGATCTTGTATGAGGTCGTACGTGGCGGCGCCTATGGGCCGGATTCCGACGTTGCCTTCATGTTGGACCAGTGCCACAACATTGAGGCCAAGATCCCCGGCCAGATTCGCTCGGTGCTGAATGTTCAGGAGATGACCGCACGAGCTTTGCTTGTTGAGCGCGAGACTTTGGCGGCTGCGCAGGAAGCCAATGACGTGCTCGGTGCCAATGGGATCTTAATGGATGCCTTCTACACCGACGTACGTCCCGCGCTGGCTGAGTGGCGTGAGTCGCGGGGGCTGGCAGCCGATCCCATGAAGGCATACGCCGAGTCGGGGTATCAGCAGAAGATCGAGTCCGAACGAGCCGGTGGTACCCAGGCCGGCTGGGGAGCGTGAGTCATCATCATGACTAACCAGGCAGTTGCAGAGCTGATCGCCCGGTCGAACCGACTGGGGTCCGATCCCAAGAACACCAACTATGCCGGTGGCAACACATCGGCCAAGGGCACCGAGACGGATCCGGTCACCGGCGAACCGGTCGAGCTGGTCTGGGTCAAGGGCTCCGGAGGGGACCTCGGCACCTTGAAGGAGTCAGGTCTGGCGGTATTGCGCCTCGATCGGATGCGCCAGCTGGTGAATGTCTATCCAGGAGTTGAGCGCGAGGATGAGATGGTCGCCGCGTTCGACTACTGCCTGCACGGCAAGGGCGGTGCCGCGCCCTCGATCGACACCGCAATGCACGGCCTTGTCGACGCTGCACATGTCGATCATCTGCACCCTGATTCGGGTATCGCGGTTGCGACAGCCGTCGATGGCGAAGAGCTGACGGCCAAGATCTTCGGCGATCGAGTCGTGTGGGTGCCGTGGCGGCGGCCCGGCTTCCAACTCGGCCTCGACATCGCCAAGATCAAAGCCGACAATCCGCAGGCGATCGGCTGCGTTCTTGGTGGCCACGGCATTACCGCCTGGGGCGACACTTCCGAGGAGTCCGAGGCCAACTCGCTGGAGATCATCCG
>JBKPEY010000360.1:0-2458 GCA_046744405.1 Actinomycetota bacterium | reverse complement strand
CCAGTCCAATACGCCGGGTACATGCCTCCCAGCGGAATGACCGGGCGAGTTCACGAGCCTCATGCGGAGTGATCCCACGGAACCGCTCCGCGAATTCCGGTATCAGCGCTTCGGAGATGAGGATATGGCGCAGCAACCGCGCAGCCCACTTCTGCGGCCCCCAGGGGTAAGGATCGAAGTCGGGAAACTCGCGCGCAAGCAGCGCCTCTAGCGGCTCGACGACGTCCCGGATCTGCTCGTCTGTGCCACCCCAAGAGTCAGCGCCCAGTCGCTTTTTCTTCGCCAGGAAGTCGGTGAGTAGCGACATATAGGGACTATCGGCCGCGGCGAAGACCACGCCCTGCAATCCGATGTCCTTGTAGAGCCACAGCGCCCAGGACGCCGAATAGTCCCGGTAGATGTCGAGCTGGTCGTGCAGGAGTTGGTATCGCTCTTCAGCCTGCTGCGGCGTGCCGTTGTAGAGCGGGCCGAACTCACCTATCCAAATCGGCAGCCCGAGGTTGCGCATGAAGGACGTACGACGCAAAAACTGCTCATGGATCGTGTCCTTGTTGTAGACCTCCCCCTTGGCGCTGCCGGGGTACCGTCCGTCCAACTCGCCAGGGTAGTGACCATGCGGATCTAAGCCGGCCATCACGTAGTCGTGGGCGGTGTAGACCGTATTGGCCAGCGGTTCTGTGAACATCGAGAAATCGGTCGAGTATCGATTCCCGTCGAGGAAAAGCATCCGGTCTGGGTCAATATCGCGTACCCGGCGTGCTGTCTCGGAGTACCAGGCGATGAGCCTGTTCCCATCCTCGTCGGCGGGCTCGTTAAGCAGGTTGAAGCCGGCAATCCACCCGTTGCCTTTGTAATGATCCGCCAAAACCTCCCACAGCCAGATGGCTCGCTCCTTGAAGTCGGCGTACTCCCAAAAGAGCGGCCAGTGCGTGGGATTGTCGGAATGCCAGTGGTGGTTTTGGAATCCGGGCGCTGCGTGTAGGTCGATGATCGAATAGATCCCGTGCGCCGCCAGCGTGTTTACCGCCCGGTCCAGCCACTTCAGACCAGCCTCGATAAAGACCTTCGGCCGTTCGTCGGATTCGAAGTGGCGGTAGCTGATCGGGATGCGCATCGCGTTGGTGCCGAGGTCTGCAAGGTAGGCGGCATCTGAATCGGAGAAGAAGTCGGTGAGAAACTGATCGAAGAACGCCTCGTACGCCACCGGGCCCATGGCCTTTAGCAGCGCACGTCGTTGCAATGTCTCGGTGGCGGGATAGCCGGTGATGAAGTTCTCCATGTTCATCCAACCGCCAAGACAATGGCCTTGCAGCCGCACCGGGGTGCCCGATCCGTCCACGATCAAGGCGCCATCCACGCGTAGATAGCTGGTCGGGGCGATTTCCATCATGCGGTCCTTGGGTTCAGCCATGATGCGTTGCGGTCGAGTCGCGTACGACAAGATGCGTGGCCAGCTCGATATGGCGGGTGCCGACGACATCGTTGTTGATCATCTGCGCCAAAGATCGCGTGGCGACGCGGCCCATCTCAAGCAGCGGCTGGGCAACGGTGGTCAGCGGTGGCGCTGACCGGCTCGCCAGAAAGGTGTCATCGAACCCCACGACGCTGAGATCTTGAGGTATCCGTATGGAACGCCGGCGCGCCTCTTCCATGACGCCTAGTGCGATTTCATCGCTGCCAGCGAAGATCGCCGTCGGGCGGTCTGACCGATCCAGCAGATCACCGGCGGCCTCTCGACCGGCGTCGTAGGTGAACGCACTGTGGGTGATCAGCGACTCGTCGAGTTCGATTCCCGCTTTACGCAGTGCCGAGCTGTAGCCGGCCAGCCGGGCATGGCTTAGGTCAACCGAATGCGGTCCGCCGGCATGGCCGATCCGCCGGTGTCCAAGGGACAGCAGGTGTTCGGCGGCCGTCACTCCGCCGGTGAAGTTGGTCGCACCAATGGTGATGCACGTCGTGTCACCGACGCGTACTGGATCGACAACCACGACAGGAAAGCCGGCGTCGCCCAGCGCCTTGAGCGACGCGCTGGACGCATCGGCGGTGATGAAGATTGCACCGACATGCTCGGATCTGAGCAACGCTTGAGGATTGACCGCCCTGGAATCAAGGCTGAGTATCCGACCGATCACCACCTCAAATCCCTCGGCAGCCGCGGATGAGGTGATGCCTTCCAGGACGCCGATGATGTAGGCGTTCTGCAGCTCCGGGAATACCACCTCGATAGATCGGCTCTGGTCGCGGCTTCGGGCTCCATTTGATCCGGCCGGTCGGTACTCCGATTGCCTGAGGTGTCTCTGCACACGCCTTCGAGTCTCGGGCGCGACGTCGGCGCGGTCGTTGAGCACCTTCGACACGGTGGCAACCGAAACTCCGGCGAGGTCCGCGATCTCCGAAAGAGTGGTGCGCTGTTTCGCCACTGTCGCCTCCGACCTAAAGCAGTTTCGAACATTCTCGA
>JBKPEY010000080.1:0-4000 GCA_046744405.1 Actinomycetota bacterium | reverse complement strand
CGGCCAGTAGACCTCAGCATTGATGCCGTGACGAATGCCTGAGACGAAGTTCTCCTCAGCCGCCTGGAAGGACATCTGAGTCCAGATCGGGCGATCCTCGCCAGCCAAGGCACGCACGATGCCGGCGAAGAAGGCAGCGTTCGCCATCGTGTCCACTACTGTCGGTCCTGCGGGGAGTACCCGATTCTCCACACGCAGATGAGGATTGTCACCACTGATGTCGTAAACCGGCCGGTTCCATCGATAAATGGTGCCGTTGTGCAAGCGGAGCTCGTCCAGACGTGGCACGCCGCCGTTGTCAAGGACGACAACGGGATTCTCGTCGGAGCTGATCGGCAGCAATGCCGGGAAGTACCGGGAGTTCTCCTCGAAGAGATCGAAGATCGAGGTGATCCAGCGCTCGCCGAACCACACTCGGGGCCGTACGCCCTGGGCTTTGAGTTCTTCACTCCGAGTGTCGGTGCTCTGCTCGAAGAGCGGGATGCGGGATTCAGCGACTAACTGCTTGCCAAACAGGACAGGTGAGTTTGCCCCGAGAGCGACCTGTACACCGGCGATCGCCTGAGCCGCATTCCAATAGCCCGCGAAATCGTCTGGACTGACCTGGAGATGCACCTGCGTCGAGGTGCACGCAGCCTCGGGCATGATCGTGTTCGACACCATCGCCAAGCGCTCGGCGCCATCGATGATGATCTCTAGATCTTCCCCGCGGGCCGCGAAGATCTGCTGGTCGAGCATCGAGTAACGCGGATTCTCACTGACGCTTTCCAAAGTCACGTGCTGTGGCATCAATGTAGGCAAGATGCCAATGACCACCAAGTGGGCCCCGATCGCTTTTGCGCGTGGATCGGCATCGTTTAGCGACTTTCGAACTGACTGTTCGAAGTCGGAGAACCCGAAGTCGGCCAGCTGCCGGGGGGCCACGTTGATTTCGATGTTGAAGCGGCCAAGCTCGGTCTGAAAGGACGGGTCTGCAATCGCGGCCAAGACCTCAGCGTTGCGCATGGCCGGCTGGCAATCGGTGTCGACAAGATTGAGCTCGATCTCGAGACCAGCCATCGGCCGCTCGAAGTCGAATCGAGACTCTGTGAGCATCCGGGCCAGCACGTCGAGACCCTTGCGAACCTTTTCGCGGTAACGCTTGCGGTCCTCCCGCGTGAACTCTGTCGAGTCGACCTCAGCACCCATCAGGCTATCCTCACGCATCGCGGTCGTTGCGGAAACACTACGCTCGTCCACCATGACCGCCGACGCTTCGCTGACCGCCGCACCACCCATCGCCAAAAGGCTGCCGGAAAGGCGAGTCCACCATGACGACGTGTTCATCGACGCCTACGAGTGGCTACGCGACAAAGACAATCCCGAGGTGATCAGTTACCTCGAGGCTGAGAACGCTTACACCGAAGCCCAGACCGCTGATCTGGAGGAACTGACCGAAGCGATCTTTCGCGAGATCAAGGCACGTACCAAGGAAACCGACCTGAGTGTGCCGACATACACCTCGCACCCGGGCGGCTCGGCGTACTGGTACTACGTGCGGACTGTCGAGGGATCGGAGTATCCGATCTACTGCCGAGTTGTCGCCGAAAATCGGCAGATCAGGCCCGACCCCGAGAAGGACATTGTCGGGGAGCAGGTCTTGCTAGATGGCAACCTCGAGGCGGAAGGGCAGGAATTCTTCTCGCTAGGTGCTTTCAGTGTGTCCCTCGACGGCCACCTGTTGGCTTACTCCATCGACCTGACAGGGGCCGAGCGATTCACGATCATGATCAAGGACCTGGCCTCCGGTGAGCTGCTGGCTGAGCAAATACCCGACACCGCCTATGGCGTGGCGTGGGCGAAGAACAGTCACCTCTTCTACACCAGAGCAGACGAGGCATGGCGGCCGTATGTCGTGTTCAGGCATCGACTAGGCAGCGATCCGTCGCAAGACGTCGAAGTGCTCACTGAATCCGACGAGCGTTTCTGGCTCGGCGTTGACGCCAGTCGCGATGATCAATGGATCATCATCGGAGCCGGAAGCAAGATCACCTCAGAGATCCGGCTGCTCAGCACCAACGATCCTGAAGGCGAGCCGCGCATTGTCGCTCCGCGGCGTCAGGGTGTGGAGTACGACGTCGAGCCCGCAGGCGATCGGTTGCTGATCGTCCACAACGATGGGGCTGAGGACTTCGAACTTGCTGAGGCGCCCCTAACAGCGACGAGTCACAGTGAGTGGAGGCCGGTGATCCCGCACCGCCAAGGTGTTCGAATCCTTTCAGTCGATGCGTACGCGAGCCATGCCGTTGTCTCGTTACGCCGAGATGGACTCACCAGTCTTCACGTTCTGCCGCGCGATGCCGACGGCAATCTGCAGACCGGCTCTGACATCGCCTTCGGGGAGCCGCTCTACGTGGTGTATGCCCCCGGGGAGGCGGAGTACGACACTCCCACCATCCGGGTGAGCTATGCATCGATGGTGACCCCTGACTCGGTCTACGACTATGACCTGGCAACGTCAGAACTGACGCTGCTGAAGCGCACGCCAGTGCTCGACGATCCTCAGTTCGGGCCTTATCGGCCGGAGAATTATGTTCAAGAGCGGGGCTGGGCCACGGCGCCGGACGGTACTCGAGTGCCGCTGTCGATCGTCCGGAAGGCCGACGTTGCGCTGGACGGCTCAGCACCGGCCTTGCTGTATGGCTACGGGGCGTACGAGGCGTCTATGGATCCAAACTTCTCTATCCCCCGGCTCGCACTGGTGGATCGGGGCATCGTCTACGCCATCGCCCACATCCGGGGTGGGGGCGAGCTTGGCCGCAGCTGGTACGAGCAGGGCAAAACGCTCACCAAAAAGAACACCTTCACCGACTTCATCGCTTGCGCTGACTACCTGGTCGAGCACGGGTTTACCTCCTTCGACCGGCTGGCGGCTCGGGGTGGTAGCGCCGGTGGCTTGCTGATGGGTGCCGTAGCGAACCTCGCGCCCGAGAAATTCCATGCCATTCATGCCGCGGTGCCATTCGTCGACGCGTTGACCACGATCTTGAATCCCGACCTGCCACTAACAGTCATCGAATGGGAAGAATGGGGCGACCCGCTGCACGATCCCGAGGTCTACGCGTACATGAAGTCTTATAGCCCCTATGAAAATGTGCGCGCTGTCGACTATCCGGCAATTCTTGCTACCACCAGCCTGAACGACACTCGAGTTTTCTACGTTGAACCGGCCAAGTGGGTTGCTGCGCTGCGACATTCGGCCTCAACCTCTGAGCAAAATCAGATTCTGCTCAAGACCGAGATGGTTGCCGGCCATGGCGGAGTCAGTGGACGTTACAAGAGCTGGCGTGAACTTGCCTTCGAGTATGCCTGGATCGTTAGTCAGATAACCGGTCAAGACTGAATAACGTCGGGAATCCTGCGGCGTTTGTGAACGTTCCATACCGATGCCGGGACGGCGTGTGCCGCCGCTCGGCGCAGGGTATTGCATCCGGAAAGGCCGCTGCTTCGAACCAGTAGCGGACGCAGTCGAGCTCGATGACGAGGGCAAACACTGCTCGGGGTTACCCCCGAGTAGGTCTCAGGGATTCTTCAGGGCATGCGAGGAATCCAAATCGGTACCTGACGCGTTCTGGATTGTGAAGGTAACGAAAGGGGCCCACTGTGGCAACAACTACTCGTTCGCGAGTATCCGAAGGCATCGATGGCAAGGATGCAGTCGGCCTATACCTGGAAGGCATCGCCAAGACTCCGTTGCTGACCGCCGAAGAGGAGGTCGAGCTGGCTAAGACCATCGAAATTGGTCTTTATGCCGAGCACATCCTCTCCGGCGAGGTAACACTTGCCGAGCGCGGAAAACGTGCCAAGCGGCCGACCAAGGCCGAGCTGGAGTTCTTGGTCGACGAAGGCCAACGGGCAATGCAGCATTTTGTGACTGCCAACCTTCGTTTGGTGGTTTCCGTTGCTCGTAAGTACGGCCGGTCTCAGATGCCCCTTTTGGATCTGGTGCAGGAAGGCAACA
>JBKPEY010000053.1:0-2212 GCA_046744405.1 Actinomycetota bacterium | reverse complement strand
CGTTCTGGATGGGCTCTCGCTGGAAGCCAAGACGGGCGCACTCACTGCCGTGCTGGGGCCTAATGGTGCCGGGAAGACCACACTGATCCGCTGCTGCACTCACCTCGTTCGGCCACTCTCCGGAGACATCACCGTGCTGGGGTTGCCAGTGGGCTCTCGGCAGTTAGCCGGCCGAATCGGGCTAATGCCACAAAGCGCTGGTTCTTGGTCCGGAATCAAGACCGGCGAACTCTTGCGCTACCTGGCCGGGCTCTACGCCAATCCGCTGCCGGTGCCAGCGTTGATCGAGCGGCTGGGCCTCACTGACTGTGCCAAGACCCCGTACCGACGACTGTCCGGCGGGCAACAACAAGCGGTTAATCTGGCTGGGGCGTTGGTAGGACGGCCTGAGCTCGTCTTCCTCGATGAACCGACTGCGGGCATGGATCCCCACGCACGTCGCGCGACGTGGCTATTGCTGCGGGAATTGCGTGCAAACGGAGTCACCATGCTGCTGACCACCCACGCAATGGATGAGGCCGAAGCTCTGGCCGATCAGGTGTTCATCGTCGATCACGGTCGAGTCACCATCTCGGGCACTGTGCGTCAGCTCACCAAATCGGGCCGAACGCTGGAGACGGTCTTTCTCAACCACACCAGTGCACAGGCGGCCTCGTGACGGCGCTCGATCTCTCCCCCGCTCCCGCGTCCGCGCCGGTTGCCAAACGGATTGTCCGACACGGACTTATCGAAGCCCGACTTCTGATCCGCAATGGCGAACAACTGCTGCTGGCCTTGGTCATTCCGCTGGCGATTCTGGTGGCGGGCCGCTTTGCCGACGTCGCGATCGCCAATTCCTCCATAGCCAGTCTGGATGTGCTCGGACCGTCCGTGCTGGCGCTAGCCGTGTGGTCTTCAGCCTTTACCTCGATTGCGATCACTACGGCGTTCGAGCGACGCTATGGCGTCCTGGAGCGACTAGCGACGACACCGCTTGGCAAGCCGGGCCTGCTTGCCGGCAAAGCGCTGGCCATCATCATGATCATGCTGGGACAGCTGGTGATCTTGACAGGTGCCGCAGTTGGTCTGGGGTGGCGACCGGACTTTACCGCGCCGTCAGCGTTGCTTGCGGTACTCATCGTGATCTTGGCGACCGCAACCTTCGTCTGCCTCGCATTGCTGCTCGCCGGCCGGCTCCGCGCCGAGTCAGTTCTGGGGCTGGCCAATCTGATCTATGTGGTGCTACTCGTCGGCGGCGGATTGATCATTCCTGTGGCGCGCTACCCAGCCCCGCTGCGTCCAGTGATCGAGGCACTGCCTACCGCAGCGTTGGGTGAAGGGCTGCGGGCTGCTGCACATGGACAACTTCTCGGCTGGCCAGTGCTGGTGTTGTTAGCCTGGCTGGTGGCCGCTGGCTTCGCCGCATGGAAGGGCTTTCGTTGGACCTCGTGAAGCAGCTGAGTGCGGAGGCGGCAGCGCCTCCGGGCCGTGGACCGCTGCCCTGGATCCTCCGGATCGTCCGTGGCCCGCACGCCTTGCGGCGTTGGGCGATCGTCTCTCTGATCATGAATATCGTCATCGTGGTTACCGGCGGTCTGGTCCGACTGACCGGCTCCGGGCTCGGCTGTCCGACTTGGCCGAGGTGCACCGAAGACTCCTACGTCTCTCATCCCCAGCTCGGTATCCATGGCGCCATCGAGTTCGGCAACCGGCTCTTCACCTTGGTGCTGGTCATCGCAGCCGCGCTCACTTTTCTCAGTGCTCTGCTCTATCGAGAGGATGGAAAGCCTCGGTCGGACTTGCGCTGGCTGACCGGCGGTCTCGCGTTGGGCATTCCACTGCAGGGCATCATCGGCGGGATCGCCGTCCTCACCCAGCTCAACCCGTACGTCGTAGGGCTGCACCTTTTGCTGTCCATGGTGTTGATCGCACTCGCGGTCTGGTTGGTACGGAAAACCTGGCACTTGCTGCCGGCCGGCGCATCCAGCATTGCCGTGGTTCTTACCCGGCTGACCTTCCTACTGATGTGGCTCGCTGTTTGGCTTGGGACATTGGTAACAGGCAGCGGACCGCATGCCGGGGATGAAAACTCTCCGCGTAACGGCCTTGATGGAATGTTGCTGACCCGCTTGCACACGAGCTTGGTCTACCTCACTGTCGCCGCCAGCGTGGTCTGCTTCCTGCTGCTGCGCAGCAGGGCTGTGCTGCTGCTGATCTTGGTCGAGCTGGTGCA
>JBKPEY010000025.1:0-1354 GCA_046744405.1 Actinomycetota bacterium | reverse complement strand
AAACTCCGCAGAGATATGCGGCCCACCAAAGGACCAGCCGCTACCGAGCGTGAGATCAAAGCGCAGTCCGAGCTCGTGCGCCCGCTCTGCAGCGAACCGAAGGTCACCCAGAAACTTCTCCGAACCGAACTCCGTGGTGGCCGGCGCCAGCGGATAGACGTAGGCCACCTCGACTCCACCGAGTCCAGCCTCGGCCATCGCAATGAGCTCGCGGTCCAACTCCGCGCGGGTCACCGACGGGCCGAACCACCACCAGCGCAGAAGAGGCGCCGCCTCAGACGGCGGGTTGAAAAAACCGGCGCGGAGATCGTCGATAGTCAGATCATCCGTTGCTCGACCTCCATCCAACTGATTGAGAAAGCGCTTTCTACTACGTTACGGTAGTCGAGGTGGCGCGTACGAGTCGACCGATCATCCACCAGCCGCCGCTGAAGGAAGGTGACAGCATGAGCACCCGACCAGATGAACTGAGCTCCTCGGCCGCAGGCTTGCTCGGAGATAACGCCTATCCAGAGTCGCAGGTCGCCCATGAGGCTGTCACCTACTGGATGGAGCGTGCGAGCGACGGCGTCAAACGGCTCATTGCGGTGGCCGACGACGACTCCGCTTTCCAGAGCTTTGACGGAGCCACAGAAAACATCGATGACAAGGTTCGTCTCGTCGCAGACACCACGCCGGACAACGCATTGGCCCTGCGGTCCGCGCTGCCCTGGCTAACTCCTGCCCGCTTCGGCTTGCATACTTCGGCCGGTTTCGGGGACCGGCTCGGGCTGGCGACGCCGGGTCACGTTAGGGCGCTCAATGAAGTGAACGCCGCAATCAATCCAGTCTTCGCTCAGCAGTCCATCCGAGAGATGGGGCGCTGCCGGCGTACGCCGCGCGATGTGCTTGACGATGCGACCTGGGGTGCCTTCCAGGCCGGTTGGACGAAACCAGTCGGTGGGGACGCAGATCATCTCGAGGAACTCGAGGACATCGAGAACACCGTCGCTGCCGGCTTTGTGTTCTACACCCTGGACCCCAAAGCGGAGGTCGACCCAGAGGCCGAGCACGCCGAGGCTGCGGCGATCCAGCAGAAGGTCGCAGCGCTCGACTGGGCAAGTTTGGATTCCGACTTAGCCACATTTCGCAAGGCCTACGTCGGACACCGCATCGAACTCGAGCATGAAGCGATCGAGCTTGACGAGGAGGCGGTGCTTCGCGCTATGGCGAAGTATGGCCCATCCCTTGCGCACGCGATGGCGATGTACCGGCGGTTGATGGAAAAAGGCATCGAGTGCGAGGTGGAGTTCGCCGTCGATGAGACCGACTATCCAACCAAGCCGGCCGAGCACATAGTCGTGGTGAGTGAGCT
>JBKPEY010000646.1:0-1213 GCA_046744405.1 Actinomycetota bacterium | reverse complement strand
TGCCCAGCCAATGTGCGAGCGGTTGTTCGGCTGCCCTCAGGCATGGTGCTCATCTGGTGAAACGTTTCTGGATGGGCGGGGGAGAACGATCACTTCGATGGGCTCAGTGCGACCGCGGATGGCTACGGTGCGTCGCCCGAGTTGATCGGTCGTCATGTCTGCCGCCGAGGCGGTTGCCACACTGACGATCACCTCGCCTGCAGCCGCAGCCGATGCGAGTCGGGCGGTTATGTTGACGGCATCACCGAGCGCAGTGAAGTCGTCGACGGTGGTGCCAAGCCCGGTCGCGCCAACGAATGCCTCGCCGGTATGGACGGCCGTTCCTACTGGGATGGCCACCGCCGGCGTGGTGCTGGCTCGTGCCGCTCGCTTGGCGAGGTCGATTGCGGCCGCTACTGCTGCTGCCGCGTGGCGCGGCCCCGTGATTCCGCCGAAGAAGAGCCCGATAACCTCATCGCCCACGACTTTGTCAACGATGCCGTCATGGGCAACGATCGAATCCGATGCCAATCGATAGAAGCGGTCGAGGAATGCGTGGAAGTCGGCCGGGCGCATTCGTTCTCCCATGGCCGTCGAGCCGCGGATATCGGAGAACAGCAGGGTGATCGGGATCTCCACGCCCGTCAATTGGCGTTTCCGAAGGTCGGTTATGCATCTTGTGCACAGAGCTGGATTGCCGGAGGATTGCCGGAATCCCGCGTGTCTGAAGATGAGGCCACCCGGCCCGGCGAATGGAGCTGCGCACAACTTGCAGCGTGGAGGCGACGGGATTCGTCGGAACGTCCGGCGCTGTTTGGCTAGCCAAGGACTCTCCCCGGTTAGCACGGCGCGGACTCGTTCAGTGAATTCCTCGGCCGCCATTTGTTCACACCGTACCCGTCATCGCCGTGCCAGCACCTCTGTGGAACGAGAGGAATGACCACTCAGTAACACTGGTGATCAACAACAGCGTCCATTTCTCGACATCGTTGAGACACCGCGCGATCACAAGACGGTTGGGTGGGAGGGGCGGCGTGTCATGACTAGGCACCAGTTCTTCGTGGATTCTTTGAGGCCAAGCGCCCTTCGAGAGGCCTGGGGCGACAGTGGGGTGGTTTCAAACGTGCTACGCCTACCTGGATACCGGCCCCGGCAATTGCAAGCGTCGCTGCGCATGGGTTGCCGCGAGGGATGGATAGCGTCCTCACGATCTTGTTACCAGCCAGAATATCTG
>JBKPEY010000304.1:0-1967 GCA_046744405.1 Actinomycetota bacterium | reverse complement strand
CTGCTGGAAACCGCTCTGGAACGAGGGCCGGACTGGATCAGCTTCGACGGGCGCCTCGTTCGGACTCGGGCTGGCGTGGCGGCCGCGGCCGGTGGCCGTTGGGAAGCGGCCGAGCGCCACTTCGCGCTGGCCCAACAGCACGCGAAGCAGATGCAGAACCGGCTGGAGGAAACCGAGCTGCAGCGCCTGCGCGCCCACATGTTGCTCGACCGCGACGGTTCCGGTGACCGGGCCCAGGCTGAAGAACTGCTTGAGGACGCGCTTATGAGTTACCGCAGGTTCGGGATGCCGAGCTATGCCGCACAAACGGAGCGGATGCTACGCCAAACGCGCGATTAGCTGGCCCCCGCCGGTGGCCACCATGCCGATGCTGCAGAAAGCCGTGGCGCGCGTGGTGAAGGGCTCGCCTGCCGGGTAGATCTTGGGTATGGAATTTGGTTTCGGATACTTTCCCACCTACGACGGCATGCGGCCCGGCGAGGTTGCGCGGATGGCCGAGGAGCGCGGCTACAGCGCCATCTATTTCGCTGAGCACACCCATATCCCGGCCACGGAAACCGACCGGGCACCCGGGCAGCCGCTGCCGCCGAAGTACTGGCGCACATATGACCTCTTCGTCGCGCTGACCGCCGCTGCAGAGGCGACCCGCAACATCCGCGTCGGCAGCGGAATCTGCCTAGTCATCGAACGCGACCCGATCACCACGGCGAAAGAAGTCGCGAGCGTTGACCACCTGTCGGGCGGCCGGCTGGACTTCGGCGTCGGTGCGGGTTGGAACCGGACTGAGATGCGCAATCATGGCACCGACCCGCGCGTCCGGATGGCCGTGATGCGGGAGCGGGTCAAGGCCATGAAGGAAATCTGGACCAACGACGAGGCCAGCTATCACGGTAAATACGTCAACTTTGACCGGATCTGGTCGTGGCCTAAGCCGGCGCAATGGCCACACCCGCCAGTCCTCGTTGGCGGCCAGGGCCCAACTGTTCTCGATCGGGTTCTTGGGTTCGGCGACGGCTGGTTCCCAAATTTCCACCCGGAGGTGTACGACCGCATCGCCGAGCTCCACGCCCGGGCTGACCGGCCCATGCAGGTGCAGATGATGAGCGTGCCAGCCGATCCGAAGGTGTTCGAGAAACTCCGCGAGGCTGGCGTTAAGCGGGTCGCGCGGTGGTTCCCCTCCGGGCCCCGCTGGCGCCTCGAACAGGCCCTGGAGGAGTGGGAGAAGGCGATCGCGGAGTACAACCCAGGGTGACACCCCACGAGGCACGGCGACGGTTCACGGCCGCCCGGGTGGCACGCCTTGCGACAGCCGACGCCGCCGGCCGGCCGCACATCGTGCCGATCACCTTCGCGGTCGACGGCGACGTGGTCTACAGCGCGGTCGACGCCAAACCTAAGCGAACCACTGCTCTCAAGCGGCTCGCTAACGTCGCGACCAACCCGGCCGTCGCGTTGCTCGTCGACCATTACGCAGACGACTGGAGCGAACTCTGGTGGGTACGCGCCGACGGCACTGGCCGCGTGGTCGACCCGGAGGATCCCGAGGGCGTACGCGCCCTGTCGATGCTCGCCGACCGCTACCCGCGCTTCGCCGCGCGTGGGGCCGTGCTCGCCGTCGACGTACGCCGCTGGTCGGGTTGGGCCGCGTCGGCTGCAACCGAGCAAGCCTGAGATGGCGCTACTACCTCGATGGACGCCCTCATAGCTCGCCCTGTCCGGCGATCCGGTCAGCCAAGGAGCTTGGCCATCATGCGCTAGTAAAGATTGGGAGGAAACGCGTGCGGGGGTGACTACGGCTACCTCAGCAGGGGTAGTGGTAGGCCCGTTCCCGATGAGTTTTGCTTGATCACAGCAGTGGCTGTAGGCAGCCGTTAGCGTGACGCCATGGAAACGAGGACAGCCGGGGGGACGCTCGAGCTCGACGGATATCGGCCGTTTCCTAACCTCGTGTGGCGGAACGCGATTCA
>JBKPEY010000321.1:0-7582 GCA_046744405.1 Actinomycetota bacterium | reverse complement strand
ATCCTGCGTGGGCGAAGCTACGCCCGATCGCCGTGGCCTTCGTAGTTTCGACTGCCGTCTTTCTCATCGCGGCCGGGAAGGGTTACTACCTCGCCGGAGCAGCCGTCCCGCTGGTCGCTGCCGGCTGCACGGCCCTGGCCGCCCGCTGGTCTACTCGCCGACTCATCGCAACGGGCGTCGTACTCGCCCTATCCGCCGCTATCGCGTGGCCGGCGTTCGTCCCGGTGCTCCCTGCCCGCACATACGCGGCTTCTTTCTATCCGGCCCTCGACTCCGACCAGTTGGAGACAATCGGCTGGCCTGAGTACGCCGACTCAGTACGCGCCACGCTCGACTCCTTGCCTGTCGATCAGCGGGCAACCGCAGTGGTCTTCACCCAGAATTATGGGGAAGCTGGCGCTTTGGAGTGGTACGACTTTCCCCGTCCGGTGTTCAGCGGCCATAATGCGTTCGCTGCTTGGGGACCTCCACCCGAGGGCGCCGAGCCGGTGATCGTGGTCGGCCTCGAGGACCCGAGCGCGAGCTTCACCGATTGCCGGGCCGCTGCAGTGATCAACAACAATGCGGGCGCCGACAACGAGGAACGTGGTCGGCAGATCTGGATCTGCGCCGCCCCACAAGGCGGCTGGACCGAGCAATGGGCGCGCCTAGCCCATCTCGACGCCTGAAGCACCCAATACGCGTTTGAGTGCTTCGCTCGCTGAGGCTCGCTGTCTCGGATGGCTCGCCCCGCTCGCTGCGATGTTCGCTAGAGGTCGCCGTCTTCGTCGGATCCGACGAAACGACTGTGTCGGAGAACCAGCTTTGTTTCTCGAAGTGTTTCGTCGGCTCCTGCTGCAGATCGGCGGCGCGAACATCGCGGGCGCGGTATCGCGCGTTCTTGCCGCCTACCTCGTCGTCGCTCGGGCGAAAAAGCGTGTCCCCTCGTTCCGTTTTACATTGCTCGCTCCGCTCGCTGAGGCTGGCGCTCGTTAGCCGCTGCCTTCCTCATTCGCTTGCAGCCAGCACATGCTGAAATCCCACCTGTTTACGAAGGCTGGCTGCTCGCTCGCTCGTCCAGGACAGCGGCGCGCCAGCCTGGCTCAGCACGGGCGGCGCGCGATACCGATAACCTTCGGGCATGCCGACTGTACGTCTGCACGGGGGGCCGACCCTCGGCTATCGGGAGTGGGGCCGACCAGACGCTGCAGTGGTGCTACTGCTGCACGGTCTTACCTCATCCAGCTCGAGCTGGCGGAATGTTGCGCCCGTCCTTGGCGACCGCTTTCGCGTGATTGCTTTAGACGCCCGCGGACATGGTGACAGCGAATGGACTCATGACTACTCCTTCGAGCTCATGCGTGATGACGTTGCGAGGTTCATGGAGCGTCTCGGCATTCTGGCCGCGATCGTGTGTGGTCACTCCATGGGCGCAATTACGGCGTACCAGCTGGCGGCCAGCCGGCCTGAGCTCATCCGGCTTTTGGTGCTTGAGGAGATGCCGCCGCCCGATCCGGCCAATCCGCCAAAACAGCTGCCGCGAGAACCAGATCCGGATGCGGACTACGACTGGCGCGCAATGATCGCCGTTTATCGATGGCGCAATGCTCCGCCGCCTGGCTGGTGGGATCTTGCGTCCCAGATCCAAGCGAACACGCTGGTGCTTGGCGCTGCTCAGAGCTATCTGCCGCAGGACCGCATCGAAGAGCTCAGCCGGAGCATCCCGCACGGAAGTTTCGCGTCGATGAATTGCGACCATGACGGGCACGAGGCGCGACCTAGTGAGTTCCTCAGGCACGTGGAACCCTTCGTCTCCTGGTTCGCCAAATAGCTCTCTTAGTGCCGACTTGTCAGCTTCTCAAAGTGCTATAGCCCTGTGAGACTCTGACAACTCGGCGTTAGGGAGCCGCCACATATCCTTGGTGCCATGTCGGTCACCGCTACAGCGCCACCTCGCAAGAAGCGAGACGGGCTAGCCCGAGCGTTTCGGCGGAACGGCATTCCTCGCGACCCTGATCCCAACGCGCCGCTGCCTAAGAGGCTACTGAAGAACAAACTGGCCTGGCTGACGGTCGTCATGATGTTGGTCTACCTGGCAGCGTTGCTGCTGCTCTATTACCAGGTGGTGCCTGATCGCGAACTTCCCGGCGGCACGATGCCTGGATTGGGTACCGAGGCGATTCCTGTCGCGGCCAAGTACGCCGCGGTCACCGCAATTCCGCTTTCCTTGCTGTTCTTGTGGGCAGATCGATACCGACCCCAACGGTTCTGGGTCTGGCTGATGACCTTCGGCTGGGGAGCCTGCGTGGCGACCTACATTTCCGCTCAAGTCAACACCTGGGCTGCCGGGCATCTCAGCATCATTGGCGACGGCGACCCCGCGACTGCTGCTCGGGCGGCTATTTACGTCGCTCCCTTCGTTGAAGAGGCATCCAAGGCCACCGTGCTCTTCTGGCTGGCGATCTTGATGCGGTATCAGTGGGTCACCCGGCTCAGCGGAATCGTGTTGGCTGGCCTATCCGGCGCCGCCTTCGCCTTCACCGAGAACATCTTGTACTACGGCCGCGTCTACCGGTACGCCGCGCGCACCTTCGGCGAGGTGCCGCCGCTGGAGGCACTGCAAAACCTGTTCGTGCTGCGGGGCCTGATCACATTCTTCGGGCACCCACTCTTCACAGCCATGATCGGCATCGGCCTTGCCATCGCGCTGCGCTCCAAGAGCAAGATCGTGAGAGTTGTGGCACCACTGGCCGGCTATTGCGTAGCGGTGTTCCTGCACATGGCCTTCAACACCACCGCAAGCTTGATGCAGGGCAGCAACGTGTTGTTCATCTACCTTGTGGTGGCGCTACCGCTCGTCATCGGCATGATCATCTTCATCGTTCGACAGCTGTTCCGGGAGGGGCGGCTGATCCGGGAACGGCTCACCGACTACGTCCGGCTGGGCTGGCTTCCCGAGACCGATCCGAAGGCGATGTCTCGGCTGCGCACCCGGCTCCGGGCGCTTTGGCATGCGCTGTTCGAAGGTCCTTACACCTTCCTTGCCACGATTCGAATGCAGCGAGCAGTCACTGAACTGGCCTACCTGCGGGATGCCTTGACGCGCGGGATCATCGATCAGACCGGTCGCGTACGAGAGAAGGAACTTCTGGCCAAAATCCGGGCAACCCGCAAAGATGCAGTGGTCGTGCCCGAAGGACGAGCTGCGTATCCATCCTTGCGACAGCGCCGCACACGCGCGATCGGGGCATACGCACCGGCGAGCTATCCGGGCCCAGCTGGGCTAGGCGGCAATTATCCGGCACCAACTGCGTTCCCGGCCCCAGTTGGCCTACCTCAGGGCGCGTCCGCTGCGGCCACTGTGCCGTTGGGGCAGACTGCTACCCAGTACTCGGAGGTCGACCCCAACTGGAAACCGCCTGGAGAGTAGAGGAACGTAGATGACCGGCAGGCAGTTGACGCCGCTGGAATCTGCGCTAGCGGACCTGCGAGCTGCGGTCCTGCCAGTGAACTTGCCACTGCCACTGCCTGGAGCCGACGACCAGCGCAAGGTTGCTTCGGAGATAATCCGCCAACTCGATGACTACGTCATGCCCCGGCTGGCGACGATTGATGCACCACTACTGGCGGTTGTCGGCGGCTCGACAGGTGCTGGCAAGTCGACACTGTTGAATTCCTTGATCGGCCGGCAAGTGAGCGCTCCCGGTGTGATTCGACCCACGACTCGAGCACCGGTCCTGGTGCATCACAGCAGTGACGCGAACTGGTTCACCGACGACCGGATTCTTCCAGGACTGGCTCGTTCAACAGGAGCCTCGAAGGAGGCCCGGTCCCTGCAACTGGTGGCCGAGGAGTCCCTTCCGCCAGGCCTCGCGCTGCTAGATGCACCGGACATCGACTCGGTGGTCGTGGAAAACCGTCAGCTTGCCGCGCAGCTGCTGGCAGCTGCCGACCTCTGGCTTTTCGTTACGTCGGCGGCGCGGTACGCCGACGCCGTTCCCTGGGGCTTCCTGCGCGCGGCCGCGGAGCGGAGTGCAGCCGTCGCAGTCGTGCTGGATCGGGTGCCGCCACGTGCCATGACTGAGGTGCCGTCACACCTTGGCCAGCTGATGAGTGAACGGGGCCTCGGCGACTCGCCGCTGTTCGCCGTACCTGAGACCACCGTCGACTCAGAAGGCCTGCTGCCAGCCAGCGCGATCCAGCCGATTCGGGGCTGGCTTGCGGCTCTGGCGGCAGATCAGGCCAGTCGGGCCAAGGTCGTCCACCAGACCCTTGATGGAGCGATTGCTGCCCTGGCGGCAAAGACTCCAGCGCTAGCTGGCTCGATCGATGAGCAGCTTGAGGTGATCGAGCAGTTGCGGGCGGAGGCTGACCGGTCCTACGCCGAAGCCGTTCGTACGGTCGGGGTGCAAACGGCCGACGGGACGCTGCTCCGCGGTGAGGTGCTTGCCCGCTGGCACGAGTTCGTTGGCACCGGCGAATTCTTCCGGGCACTCGAGCAGAAAGTGAGCTGGCTTCGAGACCGCCTGGTGGCAGCCCTTCGCGGTGAGCCGCCCGGCGCAGGAAATCTCAAGGTCGCCGTGGAGTCTGGCCTGGAGTCCTTGTTGCGTGAGGAGGCAGCGGCCGCGGCCGAGCGGGCGGAGGCCTCGTGGCAGGCCAACGCCGCCGGCCGCGCCTTGATCGAAAGCGCGGAGATTGATCTGTCACGATCCTCCCCTGATTTTGACCGGCGGGCGACTCGGGCGGTTCGCGACTGGCAGGGGGCTGTTCTCGACCTGGTTGCCGACGAGGGCATGACCAAGCGCTCTCGGGCCCGGTTCTACGCGCTCGGCGTGAATGGGATTGGCGTGGCCTTGATGATCGTCGTCTTTGCCCACACCGGCGGCTTAGTTGGAGCCGAAATCGGCGTTGCGGGCGGCACTGCGGTGCTCGCCCAGCGAATCTTGGAAGCCGTATTTGGTGATCAAGCCATCCGGCGACTCTCCCAGACTGCCAAAGATGATCTTGATGCTCGAGTCCAAGCGCTGTTAGCCGATGAACTGGTGCGCTACCACAAGATCTTGGACGGACTGGGGGTCGACTCCGAGGACTCAACACGGCTGCGCACGGCGGCTGCCGCTGTGGAGGTCGCCCGGGAGGGTGGTCTGCCGGTCAGCGAGGTGGAGGAAGCTGCGTTGCCGCACGGCGAGCGACGGCTGGCCATCGATGCGCCGACGGTGACCCAAATTCCTAACGGGGAAGTCGCTGAGGACAGCGAGATCGTTGATGGGGAGCTGTTGGAGCAGCCGGGAGAGGAACTCCGATAGTGGCCGGCCGAAGTCTTGGGCTGCTCAGCCGCAAGGACGTCAGCGCGCATCTTGTCGATCATCTTCGCGCCCTCGGCGAAGCTGTGGAGCTTTGCGAAGGCCGGGTTGATTCGGGTGCTTTGGCCGAAGCAAGACGCGTTGTCGATCAAGCTGACCGGCGGCTAGCCATCTCCGGAAGTGCCACGGTGGTCGCGCTTGCCGGTGCTACCGGCTCTGGGAAGTCCTCGATCTTCAATGCCTTGTCTGGTACCGAGTTGGCAACCGTCGGCGTACGCCGTCCAACCACCGCACATGCCATGGCGTCCAGCTGGGGCGAGGAATCGGCTGAGGAATTGCTGGACTGGCTGCAGATTCCACGTCGGCACGCGCTCACGACCGATCCGGCGCTGGATGCCGCACTCGATGGTTTGGTACTGCTCGATCTTCCTGATCATGACTCCACCGAATTGGACCATCGGATGGAGGTCGATCGGCTAGTGCGGCTGGTCGATGAGTTCATCTGGGTGGTCGACCCGCAAAAGTACGCCGACGCCGCTATTCATGATCGCTATTTGAAGCCACTTGCGCAGCATGCCGATGTCATGATGATCATCTTGAATCAGGTCGACAAGCTCACCTCGAGCCAACGAGAACAGTGCCTTTCCGACCTTCAGCGGCTGCTGAATTCGGAGGGTTTGGGCAAGGTGCCGGTTATGGCTGTCTCGGCCGCGACAGGTGAGGGTATTGAGGCGCTCCGTGAGACGCTGGCTAGGCAGGTTGCCGAGAAGCAGGCTGCTGCTCGCCGGCTGGCGGCTGACGTCTCAGTAGCGGCCGCCAGGCTCAGCACGGCTTCTGGCACCACCAAAGTGACGCCATTGGCTCGCCCCAGCACCGACCGACTGACCACTCAGGTGGCCATCGCAGCAGGGGTGCCAGTCGTCACGGAGGCTGTCGGCAAAGCGTGGCGGCTGCGTGGCGGCCTGGCCACTGGCTGGCCGGTTTTGGCCTGGATAGCCAAGTTCAAGCCGGACCCACTGCGACGGCTGCATCTGGACCGACTCGGTGTCGGGCGTCGGCACAAGGAGATCGATCCCGCCGGCGTCGGACGTACCTCGCTGCCGGCAACCTCCGGGGTGCAGAAGGCCCGAGTAGACACGGCGGTGCGAACTCTCGCCGACGAGGCAGCTCAGGGCCTAACTCGTGGCTGGGCCGATGCGATCAAGCAGGCTGCCCGCTCGTCTGAGGATGCGCTGCCGGACCGCGTCGACAGAGCGATCGCGACGACTGATCTTGATCTTGCTCAGCATCGGCGATGGTGGCAGCTGGTTCGCGTGCTGCAGTGGCTGCTAGTGGCAGCTGTGGTCGCTGGTCTTGGCTGGCTTGGCGTGTCGTTCTTGCTGGTGTACTTGCAATTGCCGCCGCTTCCCGAGGTGACGTGGTGGGGGCTGCCGGCACCAACTGTCTTGCTGGTTGGCGGGGTGCTGGCCGGGTTACTGTTAGCCGGTCTGGCCAGGATCTTCGTTGAGGTAGGCGCCCGGCGGCGTATCTCGCAGGCTCGGCAATCGCTGCGAGCCGCAATCGCTCGGGTGACCGGTGAATTGGTGATCGATCCGGTCAAGGCTGAGCAGGATCGCTATGAAAAGGCCCGCCTTGCTTTAGAGCGGGCCAGCGGTTGACTGCTTGGCCAACGATACGGAGATCTTGCGGTCATCGCCGTAGCGAGAGAGCCAGCCGGCAAAAGCATTACTTCCAGGTCTAATAATTAGTGCCTCGTGACAGCACGACCAGCTCAATGGAACACTGCTGAGTCGTGGCCACATTCGATGAGCTCAGAGAGCAAGCGGAGCTAGAGATCAGAGGGCAGGACAGGTCTGTAGCTTCGGACGACACGAACTTCGTTGCACAGGCAGCAGACTTGCTCGCCGCCCTTCGCCTCTGGGCGGACGCTCAGCACCGTACGGATGATGACGTCCGAGAAGCGGTGGAAGTCGCTAGCGGAACAATGCTGAAGAACATTGCCACTGAGCTTCACGAGGTGGCGGCGATGATGCATTGGAAGCCAGCCGACGACTTGAAGGCATCGCTTACTCACCTTCAGAGCACTTGAGCGAGATATTCGAGTTTGCACAGAAGGCCTTTCCACCAAGCTCAGCTGACCGCCCTCTTTGGCCCGAAGATCAACAGCCTTGACCCACCTTGACGCGTGTCTGGCCCGCGTACGCGAAGAGGGGCCTTCAACCGAGCTGACACGGCCCATGTCGTCCCTGAGTGCGATCTTCGATCTTCCCAAAGACCGGTGAAATTCTTCGACACTGGAC
>JBKPEY010000545.1:0-2359 GCA_046744405.1 Actinomycetota bacterium | reverse complement strand
CTCCGCTTCTGCGATGACATGGTGCAAGGTGAAGATCAGGTATTCATGGCATCCTGCCTGTTTGCCGCCCGCAAGATCAGCATCCTGGGTGAACGAGATCTCTACCACCGACGCCTGCTGGCAGACGGCACCAACCTGTCGCGACAACGTCAAACACTTGCCAATAAGCGGTTGACGGCCTCTCGGATGGTGGGTGTGGTCGTGGCCAACACCACCCCCGGCGCGCGTCGGGATCGGCTGCTGCGGCGGGTCTTCGTCCGCACGATTCCTCCGGCTCTCAACCGTCCGTTTATGCGGGCTCAGCCGGCCGAGCGAAAGGAGTTTCTTGAGGTGATGCGTGCAGAGGTGTTCCCTTATCTCCCGCATTCGGTGTTAGGCGAGCTCGATGACCGACAGCGGTTGCGAATGCTGACGGCGAAGACCGGAGAGGCGGAGGATCTGGTCGAGCTAAACAAGGTGTTGCGTTCGCCGATGCCGCTGGGCGAGGGCGAGCTTCCGACTTACACACTCAGCCCGAAGCTCGACAGGCTGCTAAGTGCTGAAGATCGCCAGTTCGGAGCGCCGCGGCTGGCCATTGAGCCGATTTTGTGCCACGCCATGGCATCGCGCAGCAGGCTAACAATCGTGGTGCAACTCGAGAACGGAGGCGGCTCGACCGGACGGGTACGACTGGCCGGCTGGCAACCTGGCAGCAGCGACTTTGTCGATCTTGGATTGGCAGTGTCAGAGATCGGGTCCATGCTGACCTTCAAGATCAGCCCACGGCAGCTCTGGAGCGAGGAGGCGCCACCTTCTGAGGGCCTGCACGCGAGCGGCAGCGAGCAGCGTCACTGGATCGCGCTGCTACGGACAGAACGGAAGGGCACTATGACGGGCGCGAGCCCGATCATCTGGCCGCAAGGCCTGAAAATACCGGCAACCCATCTGGCACGCCACACTCGCAACCCACAGATCCAGTTCGGCAGCACTCCAGGTGGATCGCTGATGATCACATTGAGGCGGCCGAAACGATCACCGACCTGGCATCGTCCCAGATTGGTGGTGTGACGCCAGACCGTCAACGTACGACGGCGAAGCCTCTGTTCCAACCGAGCTGTTCACTTGATGCCAGCTGGATCTGCAGAAAACCCATCGCCTCGAGTTGACGGGCACGGCTTAGCGCTCCTGCATCAAGGGCTTCAATACCACCAGCCCTGACAGCCTCGATGAGCGCCGATTTCGCATCGGCGTCATCGCCGGCGACCAAGACCGTGGTGGTCAGAGGTCCCACCTTCTGCTCGCTCAGTGTGGGCGCAAAGTTCGTGTTGAACGCCTTGAGCACCCGGGAGGACGGCAACGCAGCAGCTAGCTCTGCCGCCGACGAGCCCTCGGCGGGCACGATCGGTTCGTAAGTCTCCATGTTGACTGGATTGGTGATATCGACGACGATTTTGCCGGCCAACTCCTCGGCGTACTGATCAATAATGTCCTTCAGGACCGGGTAGTAAACGGCCAGCACGACAATGTCACCATTCACCGGCCCGGGCGGATCAGCGCTGCGAATGTGATCAACTGTGGCGCCGCCGGCGGTGAGCACCTCATCGATCGCGGTGCCCATGTTGCCAGCTCCGAAGATCGTGACATTTGCCATGATTTTCCTTTCACTCGAGTCCCGCGTGGTCGTAACGGTGTTCGGAGAGAATACTCAGTGCATGGCGGCGGCTAGGGATCAGGGCTCAAATGACGAAGATCAGGCAAGTCACAAAGCGAGGTGACTCCTGGGCACTTCTGATCGATGGCAGCGCGATGCTCACGATGATGGTGTCGACGACCGCCAGAAACGGCGCGGCACACAACACCGCGAGCGCCGTCCGGGGCCGCGCGAGGTCCATGCCTCGCATCTAATCCGGTGCTACTGACAGATCAGGCCGGTGCGGAAGCGTCGTGCATCAGCCGCTCCACCATGTCGTCGTCAACGTCGGCAAAGAACGTGCCGACCACGTCCTCGATCTCGTGAAATTCTTCCGCACAGAACAGCAGCGGCTGATAGTGCGTAATGTCGTAGGTCTGAACACCCATCCGGCCGACGTCCAGCGGGCGGAGCTCGGCCCGTTCGATCTGCTGAATTTCCCCGTAGGAGGACAGCAGGCCGGCGCCGTAGGTGCGGACTTCGCCGTGCTCTCGCACCACGCCGAATTCCAGCGAGAACCAGAAAACCTTGGAGACGAACTCCAACGCCTCAGTGGTTTCGACCCGCCGGGCGGCCTGCCCGGCCAGCCGGTAGAGCGCGGCAAAGCGATCATGAGCCAGGCAATTGCCGTGCCCGACGACTTCGTGGATGACATCAGGCTCTGGTGTGTATAGCGGCACAGAGTGATGA
>JBKPEY010000107.1:0-5870 GCA_046744405.1 Actinomycetota bacterium | reverse complement strand
CTGGAGGCGGCTCGGACCAACGGTGACCTGGTGTCGGCCCGCAAAGGAATCGCGGCATTCACCGTCGAGGTCGACGGCAAGGCCGTCCACGCCGGCGTGCGTCCCGCCGAGGGAGTCAACGCGATCTTGGAGGCGGCCCACAAAACGGTCGCGTTCCAAGCGCTCAACGGCCGCTGGCCCGAGGTGACGTGCAACGTCGGAGTGCTGCAGGGCGGTGGGCGCATCAACGTGGTTCCTGACCGAGCGGTGATGCGGCTTGAGGTCAGGGCGGCCACTACGGCTGCTCTTGAGCAGGCCATGGCCGAGGTGACTCGAATCGTCACTACCAGCACCGTGCCGGGCGCCCGGGCTCATTTGCTGTGGGCTCACCGCCATGTGCCAATGGAGCGCACCCCGGCAGTGGCCGCGCTGGTCGCCGAGACCCAGGCAGTCGCCCGCGAGCTCGGGTTTGAGGTGGGCGAGACGGCCACCGGGGGAGCCGGGGATGCCAACACCACCGCGGCCGCCGGGCTGCCGACGATCGATGGTTTGGCCCCGGTGGGTGGTAATGCGCATGGGCCCGACGAATGGCTGGATCTCGATAGCGTCGTTCCTCGCACCGCTCTGCTGGCCGGGCTCCTCGCCCGGTTGGGCTCGCGGAAGATCGATCACTAGAGCAGCTGCGCAATGAGCGCGGCAGCGCGTTCGGCGCCGTCGCGTTCCACCGGCCGATAGTCCACATCGCGCCCGATCTCCTGGGCAATCGCGTACGAAATCGTCTCCGGCGTCGCGACCTGGAAGTCCATCATGCGCCCAGCGCGGTACTGCTCGAGTCGGTGCCGGACGTGGAAGTTCTGCTCGAAGTGGTGGCGCAGCGGAAAGTAAAGGAACGGCCTCTGGGTGGCAGTGAGCTCCATGCAGGTGGTCAGCCCTCCCTGGACGACGGCGAGGTCGCAGGCGGCAAGGTGTCGGTAGAGCTGCGGGATGAATCCACGCACTTCCAGTCCCTCGTGCTGAGGCAGACTGTCCGGATCGATCCGCGGTCCGGTGACAACGATCATGCGAAGGGCCGGAACTTGTCGCTTCGCTTCAGGGAATGCCGCAATGACTCGACGCAGCAGGTGACTGCCGACACCGGAGCCGCCGACGGTCACCAGGCAGACCTGTTCGTCATCGGAATAGCCAAGCTCCTGCCGCAGCCGTTTCCGGTCGGCGAAGTCGGATGGATCGAAGCCAGTCAGATAACCCCCGAAGGAGTAGTGCTCACGCGTCCAGTCCCGAATCAGTGGCAGCTCCGGCCCGAACGCATCGGGGCGATGTCGGTGTCCTTGCCGACGAAGATCGCTTGGTCGCGTACCCGTGGAAACCGCGCAATGTGTTCGATCATCTCTGCGTTGTAGTCCGCGGTGAGAAACGCCTCCCGCGCGCCGCCATCCGGCATCGGAAGCCAACCAACGAAGTCGGTCAGCCAGACGTACGCCGCATGTTTCTGTTCGGGATTCTCGTGTAGGTAGTAGTCCAGTTCCCAGGCCTCGTCACCGATCCACAGGTCGTAGGCCTCCTCGCGTATTACGTCATGGAACACCATGAAGTTGGAGAGCAAGATCTCATCCATCCGTCGGATCGCCTGAAAGCAGTGCAGATCATGCTCGGCTGATTCGCTTTCGATGTGGCTGGATTCATTGGCCAGGAACCGGCTTGCCGGATGAATGTGCTCGTCCCGCGCCTGCAGGACCGCGGTCACCGGGTGCTGGGCGAGCCAATCGATCTCAAGATCAGGATGAAGCTTGCGCAATTCGTCGGCGATCGCCACGTCACGCTGGGCATGTCCGAGCCCGATCGGGGAGGAGATATAGAGGGCGCGCTTGCGTCGCGCCCGGCCTCGCACCCAACGTCGGGCAGGCCGCACTGGTTCGATGAAATTCCGCAACAGCAAGTTGATCTTCACCGGATCGCGAACATGCGGCGCGTGGCCGCAGCCCTCCAGCACGGCAAGCTGTCCGCCCGCATGCTCGGCTAGCGCAATCCCGCGCGTTACCGAGATGAGCGCGTCCTGCTCGCCGTGGATGACCAAAACCGGGCACTGCACTTGGCGGGCAAGATCAAGGAGCTCCTGAGGCTCCAAAAAGGGCGCCAGATTTGTCATGGCGAGCGTTTCGGGTGTCGTCTCGAGGCCCCACCCAACGCAATCCTCGATCGGCTTCGTGGAATGCGGCTCGGTGAACATTTTGGAGAAGAAGAATTCCAAGAATCCGCGGTAGTCGCGCAGCCAGTACCAGTGGTTGTATTTCGCCCAGCCCTCGTCGGTTTTGAGCTCGTCCTCCCAGGCGTGAACCATGCGCTCAGGAAGTGCTTCTCCGCCGCCTTGATAACTCGGACCAATGAAGACGGCCGCCTCGACCCTCTCTGGCTGATTGGCGGCAAGCAGCAGGGCTCGATGTGCGCCCATCGAAAAGCCGACAATGATCGCGCGCTCCGTTCCCGTCGCGTCCAGCACCGCAATCGCGTCGGCCGCGAACTCCTTCTCCGCGTACGCTTCGGGCTCCTTAGGCCGATCGGAGTGCCCGTTGCCGCGTCCGTCGAAGGTGATCACCCGGCAATGCCGTGACAGGTAAGGAATCTGCATCTTCCACTGCCGGGCGTGGATGATCGACCACGTTGGTAGCAGCAGCACGGTTGGCTCGCCGTCCCCGAAAACCTCATAAAAGATCTTGACGCCGTCACGCTCGACGTAGCCGTCGGCAATCGGCTGGCAAGCCCTCATGATTTTTTCTCCCGTGCCGCCGGTGGGGTCTGGTCAAGTTTCTTGATCACAGCACTGACCCGCCGCAGCGCCGATCCAATCGGCAGCAATTCCCGATCAAAGCCGAGCAGCAGTAGCGCCTCGGCGCCAACGAACGCCGCTCCAATGAGCGTGCCGATCTCCTCGGCTGGGAAGGGGCCTAGCGGGCCGTGGCGTTGCTCTGCTTCGCGGGATACTTCTGCAAGCAAGTCAAACCAGCCGCTCAACAGCTGACGAACTGCTTCTCCGACCTCCGCGTTGGACCAGCCAGCCGCGATCATTTCTTGCAGCACCCGTACGTAACCAGAGCCAAGATCCTCTTCGAGAAAGTCGCAAGCCCGCTCATAGCGCTGCCACAACGGCGCATCCTCGGCATACATCTGCTGCTGGCGGGTGAGCCGGCGCTGATTCTCCTCCTCCAGCAGCGTCAAGATCAGGCCCTGCTTTGAACCGAAGTGGTAGTGCAACTGACTCAGTGGCACTCCGGCTTCCTCGGCAACCTTCCGGGTTGACATTGCCCCGTAACCATCAGCGAGCAGGCGGCGCCGTGCCGCGTTGACGATGAGCGTCCGGGTGTCGGTTGCCCGAGTGGCGACATCAGGCACCTTGGCTCCTTCGTCGAAACAGAGTCCGAGTCTTGTTCGGTCGTTCGACCGACACTCTATGCCGGACACCGTCATTGCGCTAGATCAGCGCGTGGTCAATGGCAGTAAGGAGGTCTTCAATGCCCTTGCTGGGAGGGCAGCCGGAAGCTACACCTTGGCGATCTGGATCAGGTTGCCGCAGGTGTCGTCGAATACCGCCGTGGTCACCCCGCCCATCTCGAGTGGCTCCTGAGTGAACTGGACGCCGAGGCCGCGGAGGCGCTGGAACTCCGCGTTTACGTCGTCGACAGCGAACGAGGTGACTGGAATCCCGTCTGCAGCCAGCGCCTCCTTGAATGGCCCCACTGCCGGGTGGCTGTCGGGTTCCAGCAACAGCTCTGGGCCTGCTGCATTCTCAGGAGAGACCACAGTTAGCCAGCGCGCCTCTCCGACAGGGATGTCGTTCTTCTTTACGAACCCGAGCACGTTGGTATAGAACTGCAGCGCCTTTTCTTGGTCATCCACTAGAACTGATGTGACATAAATTTTCATGCGTTACTCCTTCCGCGAGGTGGTCGCCACCGCTCGATGATCGTCTCGAGCGGCGTGGTGTCGAGATGGTGAAACTTGTAACGACCCTGCCTTCGCGTCCTCACCAGACCCGCCGACTCCAGGACGTCCAAGTGTTGCGAGATCGCCTGTCGCGACGAGCTCAATTCGTGCTTTGTCGTGAGGCGAGTACAGAGCTCGAACAAGGTCTGCCCATCCCGCTCGGTAAGTTCATCGAGGATTGCTCTTCTCGTCGGGTCGGCGAGCGCCTTGTACACGTCGCTCACAGCGAGCAGTATAGGCAAGTAATCACTTGCCTATCAACTTCTTTCGGGTTATTGGCTTGCGCTCACCGTGGAGTCGCCCGGCATGGAGCTGATCGTCAGCGGAATCCGCAGCGCCGACATCCCGCTTATGTCGAGCCATACAGAATCCGAGGTACGAACCAGCCGCATCAGCACGCTCTCGCAGCTCGGACAGCGGCCGACGAAGCCAGGATCCGGGCCGTACACCCGAAACGTGGCCACCTGCGATGAGCTACCACAGCCGCGGCAGCGCCCCACCGCCGTCGTTATCTCAACGCCGAACACCTCCGAGAGTGGACCCGCCAGCAGGTTCCCGTCGTACGCCGCTTCTGTTTGGGCATCCATCTGCCGCCACCACCTTTGTTTCATGGACCGCTAGGTCCGAACCGCTCGGTGCGGATCCTGGTCGAGTCGTGTCCTAAGAAGATCAACAAGTCCGACACCGTCTCAACGAACCCGGTCGGTCCGCAGACATAGCAGGTCGGCTCCGTCTCCGCCGGCCACCCGTACGAGACGAGGTCGTCGAGGCTGATTCGACCAGCTGGCCGCGGCTCATCCTCCGGAGCGGTCCGCGTGTAAATAAATGTCACGTTGAGTTCACCGTCCTCGGCAGCGCGGCGGCGAAGCCCGTCGTGGTAGATCCGGTCTTCGGGCCCTCGCACCGAGTAGATAAGCCGGAAGGGTGCGCCGCTGATCTCGTCGCGGGTGCGAATCATGGCCATCAGCGGTACGACGCCTGAGCCGCCTGCCACCAGCAATACCGGGCCGCTCTGCTCTGGCTTCCAGACGAACCAGCCGCCAACTGGCCCTCGAACCTCGACTGAATCACCGGCACGAGCATCACCGACGAGATAACTCGAGACCTCCCCCTCTGGGACACCTTGCACTGTGATGTCAACCTGTTCACCCTCGGCCGGGGCGGCCAAGGAATAGCTTCGGGCAGCTTGATAGCCATCGGGCGCGGTGAGGCGTATATCAAGATGCTGCCCGGCCAGGTGCCCAGGCCATCCAGGCACCTCGAGCACCAAGGTGCACGCGCTCGGCGTTTCTTGACGCCGCTCCACCAGAACGGCCGGACGCCAGGTGCGACGTAGCTTTAGTCCCCCTGATACCGCTGCTCGCGCCATGGGTCTCCGTAGTCGTGGTAGCCGAGTTGTTCCCAGAAACCGGGGGAGTCCTGAAGCATCAGTTCGATGCCGCGGACCCACTTCGCGGACTTCCAGAAGTAGAGGTGCGGAACCAGTAATCGTGCGGGTCCTCCGTGTGCGGGAGCGAGCGCCTCCGCCTCGTACTCGTAGGCAACCCAGGCTTTGCCGTCAAGGAGGTCCTCCAGCGGCAGGTTGGTGCTGTAGCCGCCGTAACTGTGGGCCATCGCGTAGTCGGCCTCGGTCTCGACGTCGGCAAGCAGCGTGTCGAGTGAGACGCCGCGCCAGCCCGTGTCCAGCTTCGACCAGTGCGTCACACAGTGAATGTCGACTGTGATGGATTCCGCCGGCAGGGCCATCAACTCCGACCAGCTCCACTGATGCGTCTGCCCCAGCTCAGTGGTCACGGTGAACTGCCAGGCGTCGAGCGGAATCCGGGGCGTCGGTCCCGCCGACAGCACCGGGAAGTCGTTGGTGAGGTATTGACCTGGCGGCAGTTGCCGGCCACTGTCACGTCTCCGTCTGC
>JBKPEY010000278.1:0-3384 GCA_046744405.1 Actinomycetota bacterium | reverse complement strand
GTCGCCGAACCGTCAGGTGGGATGATCCAGCAATCTTGGGGCGCGGCCCGGCGCGCGGCGTGCTCGGCGGCGAAGATGCCATCGGCAATTCCGATTCGGAAATCCCAGACTCCGGCACCGACTAGATGCTCAGCCACAACGGCGGCCGCCTCACGCTCGCCGCCATAGAAGCGGCTGGGTACACGGAGCGCGCATAATCCGGGTCGTACCGGTGCTACGCCTGCCGAGATCTCCTCTATTGCTGACAGCACACTCTCGAAAGTCCGGATCTCACTCGCTTCGTTTCGCTCCAGAACGGTCAGTTCCGGACAGCGTGCCGATGCGTCACGGCGTCGCATGCCGCGCCGGACACCTTCGACCCTGGCCATGGTTGAGCAGGCGAAGACTTCACCGCGTACGAAGACGGCGAGTGGCAGTTGAGTACTCAAGCCGAGTTCGGTTGCCGCCGCGACAACTGGCCAGTCAGGGCACCACACAACGAGTTGGCGCGTTGTCTGGGCTCTCTCAGTCGACGCACTGCGCTGTGTGTCCGACTTCATGACGGTCATAACTCAGCCCGCCTGCGCTACAACGAGTGGCACCACCTCGTGATCAAGCTCAGCTACTTGTTGGTCAGGGGCCGGCAACCAAAGCGGCACATGGCGCACCGGTCCGCCCTGGCGGACTGATAGCACGACGCGGCGGCCCGTCAGTCGACCATGTCCGTGGCCCAGTCCGACCCAGGAGGATTCGGCAATGGTCAGGATGGCGTCAGACCGTGGCCAGTCACCCCAGCACACCAGGGCTGCATCCTTCATCCGCAGCCGCGACTTCAGCCGCTCGGCTTGCTGTGCAGTGACTGGCACCGGCGGTTTCACGACCACGACGGTGGCCACATCGAGCAGACCAGCCGTCACGCTCAGCCAGAGCTCGCCCGGACGCGGCACCACCACAGTCCGATCAAGATCGATTCCGAACTGTGCCGCAGCCTCCAACCCCAGATCAGGGACTCCTACAAAGGCAATCCACTCTCCAGCCTGCGATGGGCCGGCGACCAAGGCCGTCGCGAGGCTTGGACTGTCTACCGCGTACGCCTCACCAGTCCTGAGCTGAAGGACTCCCGACAATCCCGATAACGACTCGAGAGTCCGAGAGACTGCAGGCCCCTGCATCCGCTGCACTCGTTGCTGAAGCTCATGGATACGGCTGTGTGCCGTTTCGGGAGCCGCTAGCGATGACACGCCCTTATAATCGAACATGTATTCGAGCATAGTCAAGATGACTGACACGCACGTGGAATGTCGCTCCTTGCCACACCCACCCGCTAGCTCCTGCCAGTCGGCGAAGCGGACTGCGCGTCATAGTGCAGTTATCGATTGCACTCTGAAGCGCTCAGCACCCTTGCCACACCCACCCGCGAGCTCCTGCAGTCGGCGAAGCGGGCTGCGCGTCATAATGCAGTTCCTTGACCAGACCAGCCATAATCCGAATACAGCGTCCTCGGCTTTCATGCACTCTGGGCCCCAAGAAGTAGCGTGCGAAAGGAGTGCGGTGATGTCAGCGGTGATTGTTCTCAACACCGACAACACTGCCCTGCACACGGTTTCAATCCAGCACGCGATTCGGATGCTCGTCCGTGAGGTTGCGATCGTTGAGGAAGCACGCGACGGACACCGCATCGGTCCATATCCCTGGCCGCTGGTCTTGCGTCTGATCCGCTACGTCAAGACCACTTTTCTGTACGCTCGCACACCCGCTTGGTCCAAACGTGGCGTACTCCGCCGTGACCATCATCGCTGCGCTTACTGCGAGGGCACCGCAGACACTGTTGATCACCTGCTGCCTCAGTCCCGCGGAGGCACCAACAGCTGGCAGAACACCGTGGCAGCCTGCACGCGCTGCAACAACCGCAAAGCCAACCGGACTCCCGCAGAGGCGGGGATGACCCTCGCCTGGAAGCCAAGTGTGCCGACCTGGCGAGATGCCTACCATCGTCGGAACTGATGCCGGTCTGGGATCCCAGGACGTACCTGGAGTTTGCCGACGAGCGCTCTCGACCGTTCGTCGATCTGCTGAGCCGAGTCCAACCGGCCGATCCAAAACTAGTGGTCGATCTGGGATGCGGACCGGGCCAGCTAACCGCCTCACTGGCCGATCGCTGGCCGGCCGCCCAGATCGTCGGTCTCGACTCGTCGCCCGAAATGATCAAGCAGGCCATGAAGTTCGCGGGGCCACGGGTGAGCTTTCTGGTGCAGGATCTTCGCGCCTGGCAGCCGGAGACGCCAGTCGATGTGATCATCAGCAATGCCACGTTGCAGTGGGTCCCAGGGCATCGTGAGCTACTGCCGCTTCTGATCTCGGCGTTGAGTCCGAAGGGATGGCTGGCATTTCAAGTACCGGGAAACTTCGACGAACCCAGTCATCGGCTGCTTCGGCAGTTAGCCGCCGATCCCCGCTACGCGCCGCTGCTGACGGACCTCGCTTGGCCGGATTCGGCGAATGCGGCGGCATATCTTGATGATCTTGCCGAGCTAGGTTGCTCGGTGGATGGCTGGGAGACGACCTATCTGCACGTGCTGAGTGGGCCCAATCCGGTCTTTCGGTGGATCTCAGGCACCGGGGCGCGACCGGTGCTGCAGGCGCTCCCCGATGATCAGCGGGCTGAGTTCGTTGCCGAGTATCAACAGCTTCTCGATGAGGCCTATCCGAGCCGGCCTTATGGGACCGTGCTGCCCTTCCGGCGCATCTTCGTCGTGGCGCATCGCGCACCGCCGCGCTGAGCGAGGCTGGCGCGCCGCTGTCTTGGACGAGCGAGTGAGCAGACACGCTTTTCGTCTGCGAACGAGTGAGGAAGGCAGCGGCCAACGAGCGGCAGCCGCAGCGAGCGGAGCGAGCAATGTACATGGAGCGAGCTGACACGCTTCTCCGTCGGCGAGCGACGACGAAGAAGACGGTTTCCCAGCGCGATGCGCAGCGACCAGGATTGCGCGCCGCTGCCTGGACGAGCGAGCGAACGAGGTTAGTGCCGTCTGGGGCGAGTGGCGAGCGAGTGAGGAAGGCAGCGGCTCCCAGGCGCAATCCTCAGCGAGCGGAGCGAGCAATAAGCGCGGAGCGAGCCATCAAACACGACCGCCGGATGCCCGAAATGGTCAAGCTTTAGACAGCGACCTGCTTTTGATCACCGATCCAGAGCCCGACCAAGCCCCGGAAGTGGGCCAGAAACCGCTCGCGCTCATTCTCTGGATAGGTCATGTTGACCGTTTTGGCGAGCACCCGGTCGAAGTCCGGCGATGACACCCAGTCGAAGACCAGGTCGTCGATGTCAGGCAGCGCAGTGGCGCAGAAGTCGAGATACCGCTCCTTCTCGAAGTGCTCATCAGCGAGGTGCTGATAGCGAACGAGCTT
>JBKPEY010000622.1:0-4166 GCA_046744405.1 Actinomycetota bacterium | reverse complement strand
CGCCGCCCGATGCCCCGCCTTGGCCAGCGACAAACTCTCGATCGGACATCATCGACTCCTGGAGCAACGGATCGCGTAAAAATTTTACCGGTCTGGAGGCTTTGCTGGCAGGTCAGTCGAGAACGCTTTCCATCGAGTATGCCGACGCTTGGAGGTTGAACAGTTCGGCGTACTGACCACCAAGAGCCATCAGCTCGTCGTGGCTGCCGTGTTCTGCCACTCGGCCATGATCGAGAACATAGATCCGGTCCGCGGTCCGTACGGTGGAGAAGCGATGGGAGATGATCAAGGCGGTCCGACCGCGAAGCACCTCGTGCAATGAGGAGAACAACTCATACTCGGCGCGAGCATCGAGAGAAGCCGTCGGCTCGTCGATGATCACCAGTGGCGCTCGACGATAGAACGCCCGCGCGATGGCCACCTTCTGCCACTGTCCGCCGGAAAGCTCATGGCCGCCAGCAAAGCGGCGAGACAGGGGCGTCTGGTAACCGGCCGGCAGTGCAGACAAAAACAAGTCGGCATCGGCGATCTTGGCCGCCTCGCGGATCGTGGCATGATCAATCTCGTCGTCGGGTCGGGCCAGGGCGATGTTCTCCTCGGCGGACAGCGCGTAGCGGACGAAGTCCTGGAAGATGATGGCGACCCGCTCTCGGAATAGCTCCGGCCGGAAGGTGCGTACGTCGGTGCCATCCCATCGGACGGCACCACTGCCCGGCTCATACAAGCCAGCGATGACCTTGGCCAGCGTGGTCTTGCCGGAGCCGTTCTTCCCAACCAGAGCGACAACCTCGCCGCGGTTGATCTCGATGTTGGCCGCCTGCAGCGCGAACGCGCTGCGACCGGGATACGAGAAGCTGACGGCATCCGCGCGAATGCGATGAAACTCCGCTGGCGGTGCGCCCTGGCGGGTACCACCCTCAGCTGCCGGGGCCAGGGTGAGGAAGCCATCAAGATCATCAATGAAGAGTCCGGATTCGAAGATCGCCTGGACCCCGGCAAATCCGTGCTGAACCTGGCCAGCTAGCAGTCGGATCGCGACCAGCGCCGCGGCTGCCTCGGCGATACCCAGCCGGCCGACCGAAATCAGCCAGACCAACAGCAACAGCGTCAGCGCTAACAGAACTGTCGAGCCCAAGCTGCCCAGCGCGCCGAGCCTGGAACGGCGCAGCAGATGTTGAGCAAGATCACGAAGGTAGTCGGCATACAGGATCTCGAGGCGCTTGCCGAAGTTTCGCGCCAAGCCGAATGCCCGCACCTCCTTGGCCTCGTCCCGGCCCGTCTGAACCCAGGTCAAGTAAGTCCGTAGTCGCATCGATTGCGTCTGCTGAGCAAGGAAATCGAATTCCAGCTCGCTTTGCCGCCGGCTGGTGATCAACACCGGCACCCCGCCGATCAATAACAGCGGCAGCAGCGCCGGATAAATGAGCACGATGGCAACCACCAGCCCGATGCTCGCTATAGCGGCACCGATGGTCGCTACCAGCCCGTAGGTGATCTGATAGGGACGCGTCAGAGCGCTGGCCTGGACACGCTGCAGGCGATCGTAGAACCGCGTGGACTCGAACTTCCGCAGGTCGACTCGGGTGGCCACATGCAACACGCGCTGCCACATAACCGCTGCGACGAGTTCGCCGGCGAATCGGCCGATGCCAATCTGGATCGAGGCAACGACTGCGGTTAGCGCGGTGACACCTGCGAGGAGCAGCACCGGTTGCACCAGACTCCAGGACACTCCAGCGCTGTTGGTGACAGAAAGGACCGCTTTCAGTGCGAGCTCGATGGCGATGACCTGGAAAATAAGGGCAATCGCGTTCAAGATTTGCAGCCCGATCAAAGCGACAAATGGCTTGCGCGCAGACTGCCAGACCATAGACAGGCTTCGAGCGACGAGACGGGTGAGCCGGCCAACCGACTTCCTTTGGTCCTGCGCTGGAGTCGCAAGGTCCATCGGGTCGATTTCACTCACCGTTGCATCGTAGGGTTGCTGGAACGCGCCTGTGGCGAGTTAGGGGAAGCGGATTGGCTTGCCCCCGCACTTGATCAGCGGAGCGTGCGATTGCGCAGCGGCGTAATGGGAAAGGGTGAGGCATGGGCAACGGAGCCGATTCGGGTCGTCAACACGGCCCGCAGTCGCCAGAACACATCCGCAATGTGGTGCTCGTTGGGCCGGCTGGCGCTGGCAAGAGCACGCTATTCGAAGCATTGATAACAGCCCGTACGCCGGGCCGGCACGTACGCGGTGAGCCGGTGCCGTCGCAGGCACTCGGTGCCGCGTCGATCGCCAGCGGCGACGTGATGATCAACATGCTGGACACTCCGGGTAACCCGGATTTCGTCGGTGAGGTGCGGGCCGGTCTGCGGGCCGCGGACGCGGTGTTGTTTGTCGTGTCAGCCGCCGATGAGATCGATGACGCGACCCGGATGCTGTGGCGGGAGTGCGAGTCCAGCCAGATGCCGCGGGCAATCGCGGTGACCAAGTTGGAGCAGTCTCGCGCTGACTTCGAGGAGACGATTGCTCGCTGCCGCCGAATCTTCGGTGACGTGCAGCCGGTTGGCGTGCCACTGATCGAGGATGGCCACGTCGTCGGCGCCATCAATTTGCTGCGTCGAAGTGTTACTGACTATCGCAGCGGTGAAGCTAAGTCTCGAGAGCCTGATGAGACCGAGGCAGCGATTCTCGAAGAAAACTGGGATCCCTTGATCGAATCGATCATCGAAGAATCCGAGGACGAGACACTGCTGGATCGGCACCTCAGCGGCGAGCCGATCGATCTAGACATCGTCTTGCCCGATCTGCGGGCGGCAGTCGCTACGGCGCGTTTCTTCCCGATCATTCCGGCGCATGCGCCGACCGGGATGGGCATTGAAGGCCTGTTCGAGCTGTTCGAGCAGGGATTCCCGTCGCCCGTTTCCTCACCGCTGCCAACGGTCTACAAGCCAAGTGGCGAGCCGTTCGGCCAGGTGACCGCCGACCCGGCGGGTCCACTGGTTGCCGAGGTTGTGCGTACCACCAGCGACCCGTTTGTCGGCCGGCTGTCGTTGGTCCGAGTCTTCTCCGGCACCCTGAGTCCAGACACTCCGCTGCATGTCTGTGGCCACCTGCAGCAGTTCGCGCCGCACCACGTCGACGCGCATCCTGATCATGACAGTGATGATCGAGTTGGGCCCTTGTCAGCGCCGCTCGGTGAAGAGAACCGGCCCAAGCCGTACGCGATTGCCGGTGATCTTGTTCTGGTGTCAAAGCTCGCCGCTGCGGAAACCACCGACACGCTTTCCAGCAAGGCAAAGCCAGCGCTCGTCGAGCCGTGGGTGCTACCCGAGCCGTTGCTGCCGGTGGCTGTCCACACCACTTCTCGCGGCGATGAGGAAAAGCTGGCATCGGCATTGCAGCGCCTGGTGGCTGAAGACGTCACCATGCGGCTGGAGCACAATGCCGAGACTCATCAGCTGGTGATCTGGGCGATGGGCCAGGCCCATGTCGACAAGCTGCTCACCACCCTGCGCGACAACTGGCACATTCAGGTCGAGGTCGAACCGGTGAGGACCTCGCTTCGGGAGACCTTCATTCGGCCGATCAAAGCGCAGGGCCGGCTCGTCAAGCAGTCAGGTGGCCACGGCCAGTACGCCGTTTGCATGATGGAGATCGAGCCCCTGGAACGCGGAGCCGGCTTTCAATTCACCGAGCGCGTGGTGGGCGGCGCAGTGCCTCGGCAGTTCATTCCCTCGGTGGAGAAAGGCATCCGCAGCCAGCTGCCCAAGGGCGTGCTTGCCGGATACCCCCTCGTTGATCTCAAGGTGACCTTGGTCGACGGCAAAGCCCATTCTGTCGACTCATCAGATATGGCCTTCCAGACCGCAGGCGCCATGGCGCTTCGGGAGGCCGCCAACGAGTCGACCGTTGCGCTGCTGGAGCCCATCGACAAGGTGGAAATCACCGTCGCCGATGACTCGGTAGGTTCGGTACTGGCTGATCTGCGAGGGCGCCGTGGCCAGGTCCATGGAACCGAGACTGCTCCTGACCTGCCCGGCTACGCCGTCATCCACGCCGAGGTTCCGGCGCATGAGCTGTCCCGCTATCCGATCGACTTGCGCTCGGTGTCCCATGGCACTGGCACTTTTAAGCGTTCGTTTGTGCGCTATGACTACATGCCGGCTGCGCTGGCTCG
>JBKPEY010000306.1:0-5111 GCA_046744405.1 Actinomycetota bacterium | reverse complement strand
ATCTTGGCCGCGCGGGCGGCAGTCTCTTTCTCGATCTGCTCGATCGAGGTGCTGGCAAGATCTTCTTTTGCGTGCTCGGTGTCCTTCTGGTTCTCGTCACCGGGATGGGCAGCCGCCAAGTTGACACCCATGCCGAAGCTCATGATCAAGCCGAGCAGTCCAGCCAACGCGCTTGCGCGCCAATACATACGAGACATCTACGTCCCCCGAGTGCTCAAAGCAGATGTGATCGTCAGTATGTATCGATTAACTCGGCCACGCTGGCAGATCGCGTCTTAATTGCTCGAGTCGTGTTCTAAATGGTCGCCCGCACTCGCCGACGACGCGCGTGTTCTGGCTGGTGGCGATCATCAATGTTTCTTCGTGGCGGAGAGGCTACGGAGATGAACTCCTAAAGCTGCGGCCGCAAGCAGCACCTGCCCTGCGAGCAACCACGGATCGCTAGCGTGGCCGCCAAGGTGGCCGTCGACCGCGTGATTGACGGCATGCAGTGCTCCTCCCACTAGGAAGCCTCCGAGAGCCACGGTAATGGCATCATCTGACAGCAGACTCAGTAGCAATGCAGCAGCAATTCCGATCTGGAAAGCTCCGGCGTCGTGGATGAGGTGCTCGTTGTATGGAGGGAAAGAGATCCAGCGAGCGAACGATCTGGGCTCCACTAGCGCCCATAGTCCAACGCCCAGCATGGATACAGCGCAGATCAGGACTACCGACCTGACGAAGATCCGGCTCGCCCATCCGCTCTGCAACCGCGGACGGGATGTCCGCTTAAGGTTCGACTCTTCAGGCTGCACTGCGCCTCCTCTCAGCCGCTGTTCTTCAAGCCAGATGCTGCACGACTGCCAGTCGTGACACGGCCCTGAGTATCCGGACCGCCGTTTGCCGTCTTCCAGATGTCACGGTGTCACGGGCGGTGGCGTCAGTTAATCGACACCATTCCTGTCCGCCACTTGAGGAGACCACGCATGTCGCGCATCCCGCTCGACCACAAACCAACGCCGCTGCTTCGGATAGCCGAGATCTACAGCAAACGCCGATACGGCGCGGTACTAGAACCGGGTCTGGCTTTGCTGCACAACCGCAAAGTGCTCCTCACCCTGATGGCCAGCGAGAATAGAGTGACCCGCTGGAACGCCCTGGAACCAACGGTTAAGGCCCTAGCCACCCTGGCCGCGGCAGCGGAGATCGGCTGCGGTTGGTGCCTGGACTTCGGATTCTGGGCGTCATTCCACCAGGGCGTTGACCCCGTCAAGCTGCAAGAGATCACCAACTGGCGGCGGTCGACCGCGTACAACGGACGGGAGCAGGCAGCTATCAGGTACGCCGTCGCCATGACTCAGACCCCGCCAGAGGTGACCGACGACATGGTCGCCGACCTGCGTACGCGGTTCAGCGACGCCGAGGTGATCGAGCTAACCGCCATGATCGCGTTGGAAAACCAGCGGTCGAGGATCAACACCGCCCTCGGACTAACTAGCCAAGGCTTCCGCGACCACTGCGACCTGCCCGCCGACAGATCGATATCTTCCGTTGCGCAGGCCGACGGACCGATCCGTGTCACGCCGATCGTCTGCTGGGCGTCTAGAAGGCATGACCCCATCCCGCCGAACCCGAGATCGAGAGGTTCCGCAGCCGCCAGCGACCGTGGGCGGAGAGAGAATTGATCATGACCGGCACGACTGCAGAGACCGAGATCTTCGAGCAGCATCGCAGCCAGTTGACCGGAGTCGCGTACCGGATCACCGGATCCTGGACAGATGCCGAAGACATCGCTCAGGACGTATGGCTGCGTTGGGCAAACGTGCACCAGGATGTAGATAGGCCTCGCAACTGGCTGCTTAGGGTGACCGTCCGCGCGTCGTTGGATCGACTCCGCCGGCTCAAGCGACGGCGCGAGACTTACCTGGGGCCGTGGCTACCCGAACCGGTCAGTCTGGCACCGGATCCTGAGGACACCGCGGAGCTCCGCGACACCCTTATGGTTGGAATGCTCCTGGTGCTGGAGAGCTTGTCTCCGCTCGAGCGAGCCGTGTTCGTGCTTCGGGAGGCGTTCGACTGGGATTACGAGGACATCGCGGAAGCGTTGAGCCGGTCACCTGCCGCGGTTCGGCAACTTGCCCACCGAGCAAACCAGCACGTCGAAGAAGCCCGCCCGCGGTTTACGGTGGACGAGCGGCGGGCAGCCGAGAGCACCGAACGGTTCCTGCGAGCGTGCCTGGACGGGAACGTGGAGGATCTGCTCCGCGTGCTGTCCCCCGATGTGGTGATGTACACCGACGGCGGCGGCGAGGCACCGGCACCTAAGCGGGCTCTGGTCGGCGCGCGTGAAGTCCTGTCTTTCCTGGCGGGGCTGGGCCGTAAGAAAGCGCTCGCCGACGCGACGCACACGCTGGGCCATGTCAACACGCGTCCGGGCATTATCACCAGCATTGGCGGCCAAGTGCAGTCGGCCATGACCTTCGACCATGACCGGTCCGGCAGGATCGTGGCGATCTACGTGATCTCCGCACCGTCCAAGCTCGCCCACGTCTCCGCCCCCGCTGCGGATCCCGGCGATGGTCGCTGAGCTGCCGCGGCGGGTGGGCCGCCGACCGGCAGCGCTGTCGCCGCTGATGCGGCAGGCAAGGCGCGTGCGGAAACGCATGCCATCGCTGCCCGAAGCCCTCGGGGAGCGTTCCGGCCTCGAGGGTGCAGGAGATGTACCGGACTTGGTGCGGCTGCTGGTGGTTGGTGACTCGACGGCAGCCGGCGTCGGAGTGACCTCCATGCGTGACGCCCTGCCACCTCAGCTTTCGGCCATCCTTGCTGTGCGCCGCGGCTGCACCGTGGCGTGGACCGTCTCGGCGCGGACCGGCGCGACCGCCAGCGTCACCGCAGAGGAGCTGGTGCCGGCGGCACCCATCGAGCAGGACATTGCGGTGGTCCTGGTCGGGGTCAACGACGTTTTGAAGATGACACCGCGACAGACGTGGCGTGCCAGCATGGATCGCCTGGTCGATGCGCTCGAGAAGCACCTACGGCCCGGTGGCCAAATAGTCCTTTCCGGCCTGCCGAACCTGTGGCAGTTCCGCGCTTTCCCCCAGCCGCTGCGCGCCGTGCTCGCCTGGCACGGCCGAGCCCTGGACCGGGAGGTCCGACAGATCGCCAAGCGCAGGCAAGGCGTTAGCCACGTGGCCATGCCGCCAGTTTCCTGGCCGGAACAGTTCGCCGAGGACGGCTTCCACCCCAACGCGGCAGCGTATCGGGCGTTGGCCGCCCACTTTGCCGCCGCACTCACCACACACGGCTGAGAAGGATTCTCAGCTGCGGGGTCTCCCCGACTTCATGCATGCCCGATGAGCTTTGTGGACCTAGCGCTCTGAGGGACCGCCGAGTCTCCCTCGAGACCCCGTACATCACTCGACAAGCTGGTCGCGCCGGTTCTCGTCCGGCGTCTCGGGGATCCGGCGGAGATACCGGCGGATCAGCGGACCGGCCATCGCGGAGGTCACTAGGGCGACCAGCACGAGGATCGTGAATCCTTCTCTGGTGATGAGTCCCAGACGCAACCCGACGGCGGCGACCACGAGCTGAACCGTTCCCCGAGCGTTCAGAGCCGAGGACACAGCCATTGCCGCGTCGTGTTCGAGTCCGGCCAGCCGGCCGCCGCCGTAGGCACCGACAGTCTTGCTCAGTATGGCCAGGACGACCGCAGCCGCGGCGAGCAAGGCCAACCGTGGATCCCGGAGTGCCGTTAGGTCGGCTGCCAGGCCGTTGACGGCGAGGAACAGCGGCGCCAAGACCCCAAGCACCACGGTCCGCAGCGGCCTAAGCCCGGTCCGCGGGACTATCCGTCCGGAGGCGATCACTGCGCCGCAAAGGAACGCGCCGAGCGTCCAGTCCAGCCCGATCCCGTCGGTGATCACCGCACCAAGCGTGATGAAGGCCGCCGCTACCAAGGAGGAGGCGCCGACCCCAGGTTCGCGCTGGGCGCCCAGATGGGCCATGACACCGGTACGCCGGGCGACCACCGTCAGCAGGCCGAGCGCGACGACGGCCGCTAGCGTGAGCGTGACACCGCCGGCCGGACCGTCGGCCTGGTGGAGGCGTACGGTCGCCGCGATGATCGAGAGCCCGATCCACACGATTGCGTCGTCGATCACTGCCACGCTGAGCGCCAGCTGACTCAAGTTGCGGTGCAGGACACCCAGATCGGCGAAGATCTTGACGATCACCGGCACCGCGCTCACCGATAGGGCGAGGCCCGCGTACACGGCGAAAGTCGACATGTCAGCCTCGGGTCCATAAAGCCGATGGTCGGCGGCGAGGGCTAGGAACACCGTCAAGACCAGCGGCAGACCTAGCGCCCCTAGGCTGATCAGCCCGACGGTGCGGGGGCGCCCCCGAATGAACCCGACGTCGATCGTGGCGCCGGCCACCCCGACCAGCAGCACACCGCAGAAAGCGGCGATGCTCCGCAGGAACTCGTTCTGACCAGAGGCAGGCGCGAATAGCCAGTCGCTCCCGTTCGCCGTCGAGATGGCACCCAGCATCGACGGACCGAGCAGCAGACCGGTCGCGAGTTCGCCGGTCGTCGCCGGCAGACCGATCCGCTCCGCGAGACGCCCGAGCAGGAACGCCAGGGCGAGCAGGATCCCGAGCTGTAGCAGCAGGATCGCGGGATCGAAGCTCACCATCCGTCCCGGCCTAGGTCCGCTCGTCGGCGCGCCTGGGATCGCCGTCCGCACCCAGGGGCCGGCCGACCGTCCTGGCGGTCACCCTACCGATGGTTGGCCTTGCGGTCCGGCGGCACGGTCTGCGGGTTCGCGCCATTGCTCTCGGCCGGAACGGGAGAGGAGAATGACGGGCCTGGAGCGTCGGCGACCGAGGGGAACTGGTGGATGACCCCCGATGATCAAGAGCCAGGCACGGGGGAGGGCGGCCGCCTGCGTGATAACGAGGTGGCCGAGCAGCTGACGGCTGCCGACGCAGTCCTGATCGCTCTGGGCCGGTCGTCCTCGGATGCCGGCGCAGTGCTGGCTACGGTGGCGGAGAGTGCTCAGCGGCTCTGCCGGTGTCAGGGGGTCCAGATCTACCTGCTGCACGGCGACGAGTTCGAGCTCGCCGCAACG
>JBKPEY010000036.1:0-7433 GCA_046744405.1 Actinomycetota bacterium | reverse complement strand
TTTTGTGGTCGCCTTGACGGTAGTTCTAACAGCCGCAGGTGTCTTCCTGCATTTCCAGCTCAGCTCCGATGTGGACCGTGATATTGAGCGCGATCTGCGCACCCGCGCCGCCCAGCTCAGCGGATTGCTCATGCGGGAGCCAATATCCTCATTGCCCACGGCCGCGGCTGAGCAGCTGGAGCCGGATGAAACCATCGCCCAGATCCTCACGCCGACAGGTGGAGTGGTAGCTGCCACGGCGTACGCCGATGTCAGGCTGCTAACCCACGAGCAACTGCGAGACGCAGCTGTGGGGGAGGTTTTCGTCGACCGGGAGGGTGATGCGCAACTCGACGAGTCGCTCCGGATCTTTGCCATGCCTGTGCACGCTCGGGATGAGAACTTCATCGTGGTGGTCACCGACTCCCTCGACGAGCGAGCACAGACGCTGGCCTCCACGCTTGGTGTGGAAATTGTCGGGCTTACCGCCGCTCTGGTCGCCTCCTGCGGTGTCGGTTATTGGGTGTCCGGGCTGGCCCTTCGCCCGGTCGAGGACTTGCGTCAGCGGGCGGCGGCAATCAGCGGTGATGATCTCGGCAATGCCGAAAGGGCACCGCTGCCGGTATCGCCGGTCGCTGATGAGATCGGACGGCTCGGCCTGACCTTGAACGACATGCTCGACCGTATTGGTCGAGCCCAGGCCGCCCAGCGGGAAGCGCTCAAGCAGCAGCGGCAGTTTCTAGCCGACGCCAGCCACCAGCTGCGTACCCCGCTGGCCATCATCAAGGCCGAGGTCGAGCTCGCGCAGTCCGGAACGACTCAAGGTGATGATCTTCGGGCGGCGATGGCCTCGGTCGGCGAGGAAACTGATCGACTCAGCAAACTTACCGAACAGCTCTTGCTACTGGCGGCGGCAGATGAACAGCGCCTCAGCCTGCAGCGGGAGTCGGTTAAGTTGCGCGATCTGCTCGAGGAAGTGGCCGAACGAGGTCGTGGCCGAGCCCAACTTCAAGACCGGATGATCACGGTCGACTCCGACGGGGGCACGGTTTCGGCGGACCGGCAGCGATTGGAGTACGCACTCGGGAACCTTGTCGACAACGCGTTGACACACGGCGCGGGGGATATGCAACTAGTCGGCAAACACGCCGGTGATCTTGTCCAGCTACAAGTTCATGATCACGGGTCGGGCTTCTCGCACGACTATCTGGCTCACCCGTTCGTCCGCTTCGCACCTACAGCGAGCACCGGACGCAGCACCGGCCTAGGTTTAGCAATCGTCCAGGCGATCACACAGGCTCACGGCGGAGTCGTTCGCCTGACTAACGACGCTGGGGCTTCGGTGACCCTCTCACTGCCGATCGACCCAACGCGACCGGTTGCCGCACCTGATAGCGCCCCGAACGCGCCAGCAACGGCCACTGATCAAGAACGGCAGTGGTCACCGCGCTGAAGCCTCGTCCGCCGGGATACCTGATCAAGATCGTAATCGAACCGGTGCCTAGATAGTCCAGGGAAAACGCCTGGAACTCGACGTTGCCGTTGCGGGATACCTTCACCCCGGTGGCGGCGGCCATGTCATGAGAATGGCCGCCAAGATCAGCGATGAATCGGCAACCGTGACTGAGGTTGCGGCTCAAGGTGTTGCTCACCACCAGCGTGGTCGCGTCATCGGAGGTTACGCAGCCAGGAGCGGCGGCAGCGATGGTTCGGAACTCCTGCGGGAATCGTCGGCCAAATGTCGTTGTCGACCAGCCGCTGCCGTACACGACTAATGCGCCCGTAACGATGATGCCGACAGCGATCTGTGCCGGTCTAGCTCGAACCAATGCAATCAAGCTGCCGATCGCCGCGCCGATAGTCAATGTCACAGGAGCTGCAGTGAAGCCGGCAAAGTGCGGGAACCAGGTCGGCGTAACGAGCAGGAATGCACCTTGCCCCAACATCAGCAGTACGGGCAGCCGCGCCTCGCGATAACGCCAGGCGAGCGCGGCGCAACACAGCAGCGCTGCAACTGCAGTGACCGTGATAGCGGCCGGATAGGGACGACCCACAATTCCCAGCCCGGTCATCTGATCGAGCCGATCGAGAATCGATCTTCCGCCGCCCCCGCGGCGGAACATCTGGTCTCGTACGATCTGGTTCCACATGGCCGTCGGAGCGACGACGAAGAAGGGCAAGCAGATCGAGGCGGCCGAGGCCACACTGCCGATCAGCACCTGCCACGCCGCTCTCCATCGGCGGATCAGCAGCAGCCAGATCAGCACGATCGCGAGCGTGACGAAGCCCCAGATCTTGATCGAAATCGTCAACCCCACCAGTACGCCCGCAACGAAGATCTTCCAACCAGATGTCGAGCTGGAGCTGATCAGTGGCTGCAGCAACAAGATTGCGATCAGCAGCGCCGTCGTCGCCGGGCACTCCAAAAGTGTCGACTTTTCGGAGTAGACCGCCGGATAGAACACCGCGTAACTAAGTCCACCGAACAACGCCGCCGCCGCGCCGATCGGCTTGAGGATTTTCCAGATCAGCGCGGCGTTGATTGCCCCTAGCAGCATGCACGCCACGCGTGCCGCGGCGAAACCGTATGAGTCGCTGGTGACCTGAGCTGCGAGGGCGAATGGAGTCAGCAGCAGCGGCATGCCTGGCGGGTGGAGCAGCAGAAAATCTTGATAGGGAAGCAGGCCGTGGGCAAGTCCAGTCGCAGCCGCGTAGTAGACCCCGTCGTCGTAATTACCGATGCCGAAGAGTCCGCCACCGCGCAGCACGGGAACCAGCCTGATGACGAAGGCGATCGCAGCAATGGCGATCGCCCAAGGCCAGAGCAGGCGCGACGTTCGATCTTGGGTTTGGGCCGGGGGATTGCCCATGGCATACAGCATTCCCGATGGCTGCTCTGATGTAACTGAGCAGTCCATATCACGGCGCGATCTTTGTGAATGCGTTATCTGTTTGGACGCATCTGTTGGACGTACGCAGTGGGTATGTGCCTGACGCCCACTCCAGACTTGCCGTGCCAGGGTGTAGCACACTTGGTCAATGATCACTGCGGACCGGCGCGAGGTTGTGATCATCGGCGCCAGTCTCGCGGGTCTCTTCGCCGCCGCGGCCACTGCTGCTGCTGGTGCTCGGACCACGGTCATCGAGCGCGATGTGCTTCCGGATAGTCCTGGGCCACGGAAGGGCGTGCCGCAGGGTCGCCAACCGCATGTCATGTTGCATCGTGGGCTGCTGGCCGCCGAGGAGCTGGTGCCTGGGATTCGAGAGGATTTGCTGTGCCATGGCGCCGTGCCGTTCGACACCGGGACCATGGCGTGGCTGGGGGAGTACGGCTGGATGCCTACCTGGATTCCGGCCTACGAGACGGTCTCGGCCACTCGGCCGCTGCTTGAGCATCTCGTACGCGAGCGAGTCCGCGATCTCGATGGCGTAGCGATTTCTGAGGGGGTACGCGTCACCGAGCTGCGCCGCGACGCCCGACACTGGCACGTCGTTTGTGAGGACGCCACCACCGTTCAGGCCGATTTGATCATTGATGCTTCTGGGCGAGGTTCGCGGTTGCCGCACTGGTTGGATGAGCTCGGGATTCCGCTGGCTGAACCGCTGACCGTAGACGCGCACCTGGGCTATGCCTGCCGGATGTATCGCTGCATCGATGACCTGCCGATCAACACCGCCGTAGTGATCGCCGCGACGCCGCAGACCGGCCGAGGTGTGGGGGCTATGCCGGTTGAAAACCGGCGCTGGCTCGTCACTGCCGTTGGCTACGGTGATCGGCGACCCTCCCGCGATGCGGCGGAATTCGATGAGTTCTTGGCAACTCTGCCGGACCCTGCGGTCTGGGATTTGATCCAACATCTGGAGCCGGTCAGCGATATCGCCATCCATCGGCAGACCGGAAACCGCCGGAATCGATATGGGCAGTCCCGAGTCTGGCCGGCCGGACTGGTGGCGATCGGCGACGCATACTGCGCCTTCAATCCGGTCTATGGACAAGGGATTACGGTCGCCGCATGTCAGGCCCAGCTGATACGAGAAGCTCTGAAATACGAGCGGACGCCGATCGGCCAGGGACCGATGGAAACCCGGCGGCTACAACGTCGGATCGGTGCGGTGGCCGACCTGCCCTGGTCGGTGGCAACTGCGGAGGACCTACGCCATCCGAGCAGCTCAGGCTCGCAGACAGTACTGCAGCGGCTAGTGGGTCTGTGGTCCGCGCAGCTGGCGCGGCTTGCGGCACACGGCGACCGTGGTGCCTATCTGGCCGTCGCCCGGGTTTACCACCTGATGGCCGCACCAGCCATGCTCTTCAACCCGGCCGTCATTATGTCTGCCTGCCGCGCCGCGGTACGCGGTATGCCAGAAGCAAATCCCCGGCCGCGCGTATTGAACGCGCTCGCCCAACGGATGAACGCAGGCTGAGGCCTTTTCATGGGCGGGTCTGGCACGCTTGAGAACATGCACATCCTCGTCGTCGATGATGATCAAGCAGTCCGTGACTCGTTGAAGCGATCCCTGGAGTACAACGGCTACGAGGTGAGCGCCGCCGAAGATGGTGTCCAGGCACTCGCCCGGCTGGCTGCGACGCGGCCGGACGCGGTGATCATGGATGTGATGATGCCGCGGTTGGACGGTTTGGAGGCCACTCGGATGCTTCGCGCAGCCGGTAATGACGTACCGATTCTGGTGCTCACTGCTCGCGACGCGGTTGGTGATCGGGTGGACGGGTTGGACGCCGGCGGCGACGACTACATGGCGAAGCCCTTCGCACTCGATGAACTGCTGGCTCGACTGCGCGCCCTGGTCCGGCGCGCCGGCACGGTGGCGGACTCCAGCGACCCGTCAGCGCAGAGCATGTCGTTCAGCAATCTGGTGCTGAACACTCAGACCCGCGAGGTGTTGCGCGGCAACCGCTCGATCAACTTGACTCGGACCGAGTTCGCATTGCTGGAGGCCTTCATGCATCACCCGCGGCGGGTCTTGGAGCGTAGCTGGTTGCTGAACGAGGTCTGGGGATTCGACTTTCCCACTACGGCCAATTCCTTGGAGGTCTACATCGGCTACCTGAGACGCAAGACAGAGGCTGCCGATGAGCCTCGGCTGATCCACACTGTACGGGGGGTCGGCTACGTCCTCCGTGAGACGCCACCATGATCATCGTTTTAGGGATCAACTCGACTGAGGCAACGCAGCGATGGTGCGCCGGCTAAGGGCGTGGCTGCGAGCCTGGCCGCTGCAGCGCCGTGTCGCGTACCTGACCACCATCGCAGTGGCCTTGGCTGTCGCGGTGACCAGCGTTGCGGGCTATGTGACACTGCGCATCTCGTTGTATCGGGCCTTGGATGCCGAGATGGTTCAGACTGCGACCTCGCTGGCTGCGGTACCGGTTGCGCAGGATATTCGGACGCTTGGCGGGCTGACCGAGCGTGCGCTGCGGGCCGGTAACGTGAGCGTTGCCGCTGTCCGTACCGATGGTGAGATCTTCTACGTTCCCGATGAGCGTGATCATCTCGTGCTGGGCCACGAGGAACTGGCGGTCGCTCGACTGCAAAGCGGCTACTCAGCGCGCAACGGCGTGACATCGGGAGGTGATGCGTTCCGCATCGTCGCGGTCCCGATCCCTGATCTCGGCAACTACGCGCTCGTTCTCGGCCGGCCGCTGCAGCCGACCAACGACATCCTCAGTTCGCTGTGGCTGGTATTGATCATCTTCGGCGTTGCTGGTGTGATCATCGCCGCGATCGCCGGCGCCTATGTGGCGCGGTCCAGCCTGCGCCCGGTACGCGAGCTGTCGGCAGCTGTGGAACACGTCACCGTCACTAAAGAGCTGAGGCCGATCACGATCAACGCGACTTCCGGTGACCTTGCGGTGCTTGCGGAATCTTTTAACCAGATGCTGCAGTCGCTGGCCTCGTCACGGGAGCGGCAGGCGCGACTGATCGCCGATGCGGGTCACGAGCTGCGTACGCCGCTGACCAGCCTACGGACCAACATCGAGTTGCTGGCTGCCGACGCCGAGAGCGGCATGCTTAAGCAGCAAGATCGAATTGCCATTCTGGGCGACGTCAAGGCCCAGCTTGTCGAGTTCACCGAGCTCATTGGTGATCTTGTGCAGCTGGCTCGGGATGAAACAGCATCGATTCCGGAGGCGCTGGACTTCCGTAACGTGGTCAATGCGGCACTTGACCGGGTACGGCGACGGGCACATGGCCTGATCTTCGACGTCGAGCTCAACCCGCTCTATCTCGTTGGAGACTCCGACATGCTGGAGCGCGCGGTTACCAACCTGCTCGACAACGCCGTGAAGTGGAGTCCGCCGAATGGCACCATTCGGGTGCAGCTTGAAGGGGACCGGCTTCGGGTAGCTGATCAAGGTCCGGGCATTTCCGAGTCCGAGATGCCCTTCATCTTCGATCGCTTCTACCGCGGCGACACGGCACGGCAGACACCGGGTACCGGGCTTGGGCTCTCGATCGTTGCGCAGACAGTTGCCCAGCACGGCGGATGGGTGAAGGCCGGTCGCTCGGCTCAGGGCGGGGCTGAGTTCACCGTTCAACTGCCCGGAGCGGCCAGTCTCGAGGCGCTTGCCGAGCCTCCGCCGGAATCTGGCTCTCCTCCCCGGAAAGTGGTGGAAAGTGATAGGGCCGAATCGATTCAGAGCAGTCGGTTCTGACCACTTTCACCGTTTCACCGCAGGTCTGACCGGCGACAGTCGGCGCACAGGCCGAGCAGCGCGGCGTGATGGGGCTCCACCAGGAAACCGGTCTCGCGTTCCGCCGTGGCGATCAGGGAATCGAGGGCCTCAGCCGGGATGTCGATCACGGCTTGGCAGTTGGTGCACTGCAGATGCGCATGCGTCGTAACGGTCTGCGTGCTCGGTGTCGGCACGGCCAGGTGATAGACCGTGGCCGAGCCTCCGACGTGGGTGTGGGTCACCAATCCAAGATCACCGAGTGTGGCCAGAGCGCGATAGACCGTAGCGCGATGAACTCCGGGTGCTGATCCTTCGGCGCGCGCCACGATCTCGTCGGCAGCTAGGTGGTCTGCGGTGCTGTCAAGGACCTCGATCACCGCTTGGCGCGCCCTGGTAACCCGTTCGTGCTTTTGGCGGAGCAGGTCCAGGGCGACCTGGACACGCGGTGTAGATGCTGATCCGCCCGAGGTCACCTTGCCAGCCTGCACGTCACGATTCTCCCCCTGAGGCTCGTGGTGACGTAGCGGCGTGCAGGCTCAAGTGGGCGAAGGCGCCGCTGCGTTACGTGGGCCGGTTCTCGGGCGGAGCAGGAGCGTCACGCCGAGTGCCGCCACCCACAGTCCCCAGCCGCTGCTTCCGAGAAGGCCTGCGAGGTCGAAGACGGGAAAACCAGGGAGGGCGGTTGCCAGAATGTCTCCCTGATTGAACAGGTAGAGCACGCTGACGAGCAGTCCAAGCACGCCAAGCCAACGCGGCAATA
>JBKPEY010000382.1:0-17783 GCA_046744405.1 Actinomycetota bacterium | reverse complement strand
AGGCTCGGTTTTCGTGCTGCCTCAACGCTGGCTGATGCTTTGGAGATCGTGGCATCAACGGTCGGCCGCGCGCCCGCGATCAGCTACCTGCACAGCCCACCGCAGATCTTGGTTGACACCAGATGAGGAACCGACAACCGGTGAGGCGGACCGGCTGGGCCCGAACGGCTCCGGTGCGTGCAATGCGTGGCTTTGTCCAAGTGGTTGGTGTCAAAAGCGTGGTCCGGAAGGAGCTGGCAGTAGAGGTCTATGGCCACGACGAGCTTCGTCAGCTCGATGGGCCTGCTCTGATCGTGGCCAATCACGCCTCCCATCTAGACACTGCCGTCCTGGTGTCGACCTTGCCGGCGGAGCGTCGCCGGCGTACCGCGGTCGGTGTCAGCAGTGGCCCCTTCTTCGACAGCTGGGTGCGCAGAAGCGCGTCCGCCATTGCCTTCAATGCTTTTCCGATCAAGGCGTTTCCGACCGAGCAAAGCGGCGGTGCTTTGGCTACTACGTCGGCCAAATTGCTGGCCAAGGGCTGGAGTGTGGTGATCTTCCCTGAAGGCACGCGGTCCAGTGATGGTTTCGTGCGTCCGTTTGGGCTCAGCGCTGCGCGACTGGCGATCGATTCTTCGGTGCCGGTTGTTCCGGTGGGAGTCCTCGGCACGTACGCGGCGATGCCACGGGGAAGCTATTGGCCCGTCCCTGGACGTCCCCGAGTGAGCGTGCGGTATGGGTCGCCGATTATGCCGCGGCCCCAGGACACGGTGACGGAGTTCGGCGCCAAAATTGCCGACGCGGTCAAACAGCTTCTTGCTGAGGATGCCTTCACATGGTGGCAGACTGAGCGCGGCTTGGCGGAAGTGCCGGAGCCACCGGCAGCGAGCTGGCGACGCATCTGGCAGCAAAGTGATCCGCCGGTCAAGGGTGGCAAGCTGCCTGAGCTGCACATCTGGCGCAGCTGAGCTTGCTCGGCTTGGATCCGGGTCGTTTACGATCACAAGCGGCCAAGGAGTCCGGCTCAGTGCCGTTTCGGCACTTGTGATCAGCAACGACCCCAATGTGCGGCCCGAATTGAGTACTTCTCGGCGCTCGTGATCGCAAACGACCCAACGCCAGCGGGCGGTTAGGATTTCGCACATGTCCGGTCACTCCAAGTGGGCCACCACCAAGCACAAGAAGGCCGTGGTCGACGCCCGCCGCGGCAAGCTCTTCGCCAAACTGATCAAAAATATCGAGGTGGCGGCTCGGGTTGGCGGCGGGGACCCAGCCGGCAATCCGACCTTGTATGACGCGATACAGAAGGCCAAGAAGAACTCTGTACCCAACGACAACATCGACCGGGCTGTCAAGCGCGGATCAGGCGCTGAAGGCGGGGGTGCCGACTACGAGACGTTGATGTATGAGGCGTACGGGCCAGCCGGCGTGGCGTTGCTCATCGAGTGCCTTACCGACAACCGCAATCGCTCGGCCTCCGATGTACGGGTGGCAGTGACCCGAAACGGCGGCACGATGGCTGACGCCGGCTCGACGGCGCGGATGTTCAATCGCAAAGGCGTGGTGATTGTCGCCAAGCAGCAAGACGGTCGCAACATCACCGAAGATGATCTTCTTGAGGCAACGTTGGATGCTGATCCGGAAGAGATCAATGATCTTGGTGACAGCTTCGAGATCATCACAGAGCCGAGCAGCACCGTGCCGGTACGCACAGCGGTGCAGCAGGCGGGGCTTGACTACGAGTCCGCCGAGGTGTCCTTCGTTCCCCAATACACCCAGGAGGTCGACGCCGCGACAGCCGAGAAGCTGATGAAGATCATTGATGCTCTCGAGGACTCCGACGACGTCCAGAACGTTTACGCCAACTTCGATGCCTCCGACGAGGTGCTGGCCAGCATTAGCTGAGGACCGCTCACGCACTGGCCGGATTTAGGGGAGCAAGGTGACTGATATCGCCTTGCGCCCTATCGACATCGAAGACTGGCGCGCCGTGCACGAGTGGGCATCAACGATGGAGGCCTGCCGGTACGAGGCATGGGGGCCGAACACAGTCGCCGAGACCAAGGCATTTGTCGCACAGGCAGTGAGCGAATGGCAGCGTCAGCCGCAGGATCGTTACGTTTGGGCTGCCGAGGAGCAGGGAAACGTCGTCGGACTTGGCGAACTCAGAATCACAAGTCGTGAATGGTGCCAGGGCGACATCGGATACATCACTCATGTTGATCATTGGGGTCGCGGCATCGGAACGGCGATCGCGGGCGCCGTGCTGGCATTCGCCTTTGAATCCATGGATCTTCATCGGGTGGGGGCAACCTGCGATCCCCGAAACCTCGCCTCGGCCGCCGTACTCAAAAAGGTAGGCATGACGTACGAGGGTCGATTGCGACACACCATGAAGATACGAGATGGGTGGCGGGACTCCGATGTCTTCAGCATCCTTGCTGAGAAATGGCGCGAACTTTGCGCCTAAGAGGCACGGCGGGAGACCCCCCGTCGCAGGACGACAGCGGCTGCAACACTAGTTGCGAACGGACAGCGTGTCGGGGTCAATAACGTCAGGAGCACCACATAGGCTGCCGAACATCTGTTCGTTTATCCCAAGTCAAGGGGGATCGCGTGGGCGATCCGGTCGCGCGGCAGCTAGGGGCACGCATGCGGGTGCTGGGGATCGACCCGGGCCTGACCAGATGCGGTCTGGGCGTGGTCGACGGCGTTCCTGGGCGTCAGCCACTGCTGGTAGCCGTGGATGTCGTCCGTACGTCCTCCGACCTGGATGTGGCACGCCGACTCGTGGCGATCGAAGAGACGATCGAAAGTTGGATTGCCCGGTACCGGCCAACAGCAGTCGCCATCGAACGGGTTTTTGCCCAGCACAATGTGCAAACCGTGATGGGCACCGCACAAGCCGCGGGCGTTGCGATGCTGGTGGCTGCCAGGCATGGGATACCGGTCAGCCTGCATACACCGAGTGAGGTGAAGGCCTCCATTACGGGCTCAGGGCGCGCCTCCAAAGAGCAGGTCGGTGCCATGGTGAGCCGGATTCTCAAGCTCGATGAAATCCCCCAACCAGCCGATGCTGCCGACGCCCTCGCACTGGCGATTTGTCACGTCTGGCGGGGCGGCACAACGGCCCGGCTCAATGCGGCGGTGGAAGCTGCGGCAAATCATTCTTCTCGCCGGCGAGGTGCCTTTGGTCGGTCCTCCCGTCCACCCTCGAGGAGGAAAGAGTGATCGCTCAGCTCACCGGTGTGGTGGTTCATGTCGGTCCGACATCAGCAATCATCGAGGTCGGTGGCATAGGCATTCAGGCAGTGTGCAGTCCCAACACGGTGGCTGGGCTCCGGTTAGGCCAGCAAGCAAGGCTGGCGACGTCGTTGATTGTCCGGGAGGACTCGCTGACGCTGTACGGCTTCGCCTCGGCCGATGAACGCGAGTTCTTCGAGCTTCTGATGACGGCGACCGGAGTGGGCCCGAAGCTGGCCCAAACCGCGCTCGCCGTGCTCACTCCCGAAGAGTTGCGCCGAGCCATTGCGACCGAAAATCTGGTCCAGCTCTGCAAGGTGCCTGGCATCGGCCGCAAGGGTGCACAACGGATCGTCATCGAGCTGAAGGACAAGATCAACACAGTGGCCCCAGCCGAGGAGCCGTCACCTACAGCCGGTCCACCCATACCCTGGCGCGGACAAGTGATGCAGGGACTGCAAGGCCTGGGTTGGTCGTCCAAGGATGCCGAATCTGCCTGCAATGAGGTCGAGCAGCTAGTGCATGAAGATCCACAGATCAATATCGCGGTCCTGATGCGAGCCGCCCTGCAGAGCTTGGCGCGGTAGGGGTAGCACGTGAGCCACGCAAGCGATGAGGACCTGGCCGCGCTGGTACGTCCGTACGCCGACCCGGCCGAGCGTGCGGCCGAATCCATGCTCCGACCCACCACTCTGGCTGACTTCGAGGGGCAGCCGCGGGTCAGCGACCAGCTCGGTCTCATCCTCCAGGCGGCCCGGCATCGCGGCGGCGTACCAGATCATGTGCTGCTCTCCGGCCCACCCGGCCTGGGCAAGACGACGCTCGCGATGATCATCGCCAGCGAGATGAATGCGCCGCTTCGGATCTCCAGCGGCCCGGCCATCCAACACGCCGGCGACCTGGCAGCCATCTTGTCGGGTTTAGTCGAGGGTGAGGTTTTTTTCCTTGACGAGATCCACCGGATGTCCCGCCCCGCCGAGGAGATGCTTTATCTCGCGATGGAGGACTTTCGGGTTGATGTCGTGGTCGGCAAAGGGCCAGGAGCAACCGCGATCCCGCTCGACATTCCACGCTTCACCCTTGTCGGGGCGACCACCCGGGCGGGTTTGCTACCCGGTCCGCTGCGCGATCGCTTCGGCTTCACCGCTCAGCTGGACTTCTACCAGACTCCCGCACTGGAGCACATTCTGAAGCGCTCCGCCGAGCTGCTCGGAGTTCCACTCGAGCCGACCGGCGCTGCCGAGATTGCTCGTCGCTCCCGGGGCACTCCACGGATCGCAAACCGATTGCTCCGTCGGGTACGTGATTTCGCGCAGGTACGCGCGGATGGTCGAGTGACACTGGCGGTCGCCAAGGACGCCTTGGAGCTGTATGAGGTAGACGAGCTTGGCCTCGACCGATTGGACCGCTCGGTACTCGATGCGATGTGCCGCAGGTTCGGTGGCGGTCCTGTCGGATTGTCCACACTGGCTATCGCGGTTGGTGAAGAGCGCGAAACCGTCGAAGAGGTCGCCGAGCCGTTTCTGGTCCGGCAAGGCTTTCTGATGCGCACCCAACGTGGCCGGGTCGCAACTCCAGCGGCCTGGCATCACCTCGGCTTGGCCCCTCCCAGTCCGCTACCCAGTCAAGGGGCGACTCCGGATCTCTTCACCTGAGCGATGCGGGTTTTCGGCGCAGACTAGGTAGAGTACGGCGGTCGGTGCCTTTCGCACCCAAAACCGACGACTCGCACAACACATAACTCATCTGGTACTGCGCAGGCTGCGCAGTACCTCACGATCGGATGCCGGAGCAATGCAGCAATACTCGACCCTGATCTTCATCGCTTTACTAGGGCTGGCCTTCTACTTCTTGATCTTGCGGCCCCAGCGCAAACGTCAGCAAGCAATCCAACAGACGATGAACGCAATAAGCCCGGGCAACAGAGTGATGTTGGCCAGCGGGCTCTTCGGCACCGTGGTCTCGGTGGGACCTAAGCAGGTTGTGTTAGAAATTTCGCCCGGCGCTGAGCTCACAGTGCTCAAACAGGCCATTAGCAGGGTTGTCACAGCTGAAGATGAAGACAATCTTGAGGAACAGGATGAGCTAGAGGAAGACGAGGCGATCACCGAGGACGCGGCAATGGCCGAACCGCATGAACTCCGCACTCGGCTTCCGGTCGAAAAACCCACCGCCACAGCTGGCGCCGAGCCTGCCGCCGAGCCGGAATCCTCAACGACGACCAACTCGACGCCCCAAACTCCTCCCAAGCCTCAAACTGCCGACTGAGTTTTCTTGATACCAAGGAACCACTAGGACACACACGCGAGTGGCAACCACGACTGGCCACCCTGGCCGCATCCTGATCGCTTTGGCCGTATTGGTCGCAGGACTGATCACCCTGCTTGCGGTCAGCGGCACCTGGACCCCGAAGCTTGGTCTCGACCTCCGGGGCGGCACGACCATTACCTTGACCGCCAGGAACACCACCGGCACCGGGGCAGTCGACCCCAACAGCCTGCAACTCGCCAAGACCATCATCCAAAGCCGGGTAGACAGCCTGGGTGTCGGTGAATCTGAAGTCACCACCTCCGGCGACAACCAGATCATCGTGACCGTGCCGAACGTGCAGCAAGACGAGCTGGTACGGCTGGTCGGCCAGACGGCTGTGCTGCGATTCCGAGCGGTCTACGCCGCCGAGCAGATACAGCCGCCGGCTCAGCCGGTGCCAAGCGCGCCAGCGGAGCCGGCTCAGGGAGCAACACCAAGCGGTGAACCAACTTCCGGTAGGTCTGAAGAGGCCAAGCCTGCCGAACCAAGTCCCTCCAAGACTGCCAACAACAAGCCGTTACCAGCCTTGCCGACAGCTCCACCGGTCCCGTTGGACAAGGCATGCGTCCCAGCCGATGGCAAGGGAACTCCGCCAGACCAGGCGCTGGACTGGCAGCCATCTGAAGGATGTCAATCGGCGTTTGCCGAGTTCACCTGCGAAACGAAGGTGACCGAGGTAGCCGACCAAGGCCTATTCGCCTGCAACCAGGAAAAGACTGAGAAGTATCTGCTGGGTCCCACTCTCATTGAGGGAAATCAGCTGGCCAGCGCCGTGGCGGGCATCCCGCAAAACAACGTCAACTGGGTGGTGAACTTAGAGTTCAACTCCGAGGGCGCGGCTGCCTTCGAAACAGCCACGCGGCAGCTTTCGCAAAACAGCGAGCCGCAGAACCGCTTCGCAATCGTCTTGGATGGAGTCTCGATCTCGGCCCCAAGTGTCAACGAGCCGATACCCGGCGGTCGGGCCGAAATCTCTGGAAACTTCACACAGAAAAGCGCCACCGAGCTGGCCAACGTGTTGAAGTACGGCGCACTACCGCTGGCCTTCGACGTCTCCGAGGTGAACAACGTCTCGGCGACCCTCGGCGGTGAGCAGCTGCGAGCTGGCATCATTGCCGGCATCATCGGCCTCGCGCTGGTCGTTGCCTACAGCTTCTTGTACTACCGCGGCCTGGGCATAGTGGTGGTTGCCTCGCTCGCGATCGGCGGCGTCCTCACCTACGCCTGCATGGTGCTGCTCGGCAGCTCGGTCGGCTTTGCCCTGAACCTTCCCGGTATCGCCGGCGCCATCGTCGCCATTGGTATCACCGCAGACAGCTTTGTGATCTTCTTTGAGCGAATTCGGGATGAGGTGCGTGAGGGTCGTAGCTTGCGGACAGCTGTAGAAACCGGCTGGCGGCGAGCGCGGCAGACGATCCTGATCGCCGATACCGTCTCTATGCTCTCGGCTCTGGTGTTGTTCGTACTGGCAATCGGCGCGGTGAAGGGCTTCGCCTTCACATTGGGGCTGACAACGCTTATCGATGTGCTCGTGGTCTTCTTCTTCACCAAACCGCTGATGACCTTGCTAGCGCGAACCAAGTTCTTCGGTGGTGGCCACAGACTCTCCGGGCTCGATCCGGCGCACCTCGGCGTACAGGCATTGCCTGGTTCGCGGTCTCGTCGGACCGTTGGCGCCCGTCCGGCAGCGGTGAGCGAGGAGAGCGCCTGATGTCCAAGCTGAGCGCAATCGGCCACCGTCTCTATACCGGCGAAGTCTCCTACGACTTCATCGGGCATCGTCGGCGTTGGTACATCGTCTCAGCCATCCTCATCGGATTGTCGATTCTCGCTTTGGCGGTGCGAGGACTGGACTTTGGTATCGAGTTCAAAGGCGGCGCGGACTTCAAGGCGGCGACTGCGGTCACCGCGCAGACGGTCGATTCGATGAAGGATGCGCTCCGGAATTCGGGAGTGCCCAATCTCGATGACTCGACCGTCAACACCATCGGCAACAACCAGGTGCGAGTGCAGACACGGACGCTCGACCCCACTGAAGAAGTGCCGAAGGTGCGGAGCGCGATCGCCAACGAGGTCGGCATTCCCCCTGACCAGGTGGCGTACAGCCTTATTGGAGCCTCCTGGGGAGGCCAAATCACCGAACGAGCATTGATCGCGCTGGGGGTCTTCCTCGCGCTCGTCGCGCTCGTTATCGGAATCTACTTTCGAGACGCCAAGATGTCGGCCGCGGCGCTTATCGCGCTGGGTCACGACTTGATCTTGACCGTCGGCATTTACGCCCTCGTCGGTTTCACCGTGACACCGGCGACGTTGATCGGCGTACTGACGATTCTTGGTTACTCCCTTTACGACACGGTGGTCGTCTTCGACAAGGTGCGTGAGAACGTCCGCGACCTTCGCTCCAGTACCGCCCGTACCTATTCTGAAGCTGCCAACCTGGCAGTCAATCAGGTGCTGGTCCGGTCTATCAACACCACCATCATTGGCGTTTTGCCGGTCCTTGCACTGCTGTTCGCGGGCGCAGTGATCTTAGGTGAGGGTCCCCTGAAGGATCTGGCGCTGGCGCTCTTCGTCGGAATGGTGTCGGGCGCATACTCTTCGATCTTCATTGCAACGCCGCTCCTGGCTCAGATGAAAGAGCGGGAGCCGGACATGAAGAAGCTGGCGGCTCGGGTTCGAGCCCGCCGCACCAAGGAGGCCCAGAAGGAGCGGGTGTCGACAGCCCCCGCAGCTGTCCCGACCACTGCGCCGGAGGCCGCCAGCGTCGCCGAGGAGACCGAGCCAAGCAACGCAGAGCTGGAGCAGGCGAGCGCTCCCGCGGGAAACGGCGCCAAACGCGTCGGCTCGGTCGAAGTAACGGTCAAGCCCGACGTACGAGCACATCGTGAAGTGGCACACCGCGAGGGGGCCCAACGCGAGGGGACCCAGCGCGACGGGACACAGCGCGACGGGACACATCGTGAAGGGGCGGCAAAGCGCCCCCAGCCGCAGAACAAACCGCGCAGCCAGCGGAAGAAGTAGGCAGATGAGCCTCAGCGAGCCGGCCCGCCGGGACTCCTCGAGCCGGTCCTGGAGGAATGAGGCCCTGGTCAGCCTGCCTACCCACACCTCCTCCCCGGCAGTGGAGCTGCTCAGGCGTGGACTCCTGGCGCTGCTGCTGTTGGCCATCGTCGTGTTGCTGGTGTGGGTCGATCGGGATTCCTATCGCGACAGTTACGACGGCCAGGTCGGTCTTATCGATGCCATCTACTACGCGACGGTGACCATCACGACGACCGGCTACGGGGACATCACACCAGTGGCCCCGCATGCCCGGGTATTAAATGCCATCATCGTCACGCCTTTGCGCGTGGCCTTCCTCGTACTGTTGGTCGGGACGACTCTCGAGGTGTTGGCACACCATGGCCGTCGCATCTTCAAGGACGCACGCTGGAGGAAACGGATGCGGAATCACGTCGTCGTCGTGGGCTTTGGCACCAAGGGCAAGAGTGCCGTCGAAACTCTTCAGAACAATGGCGCCAATTCCAGCCAGGTGGTGATCATCGACAGCCGACCATCTGCCATCACCGACGCAAACCTCCGGGGATTCGCTGCTATCGAAGGTGACGCCACGCGGCGTGAGGTTCTGCGCCGAGCTGAGATCATGAAGGCCCGTGAGGTGCTCATTACCGTGGATCGGGACGACTCGGCGATTCTGGTGATGCTCACAGTGCGACAGCTGAATCCCAGCGCGCACGTCGTGGTGGCCGTACGTGAGGATGACAATGCCTCGCTGCTACGTCAGTCGGGTGCCAACGCCGTTGTCACCTCATCCGAAGCAGTCGGCCGGGTTCTCGGGCTGTCGGCAGTCAGCCCCAACCTTGGCGCGGTCATCGAAGACTTGCTGTCGAGCAATGAGGGTCTGGAAGTGGCGGAGCGGCCAGTCACGAAGGAGGAGATCGGCCGCTCTCCCGGTGAAGTCGATGGAGAACGGGTAATAGCGGTGGTGCGTAATAAAACGGTCCGTCGCTTCTACGACCCGACAGTTGCCAGGCTGGAGGGAGGCGATCAGGTCGTCGTAGTCCGTCACGCGGCCGAAGAAGTCGAGAAGGAAACCATCAGCGCAAGTCGGAGGAACCGAGCCGCGCAGGCAAGCTGATCCGAGCTGCGGCTTTGGTAGTCGCGAACCGCGGCGAAAAAAAATAGCGCTCGTCGTCCAATCCGGCGGAGAGTTCTGCGGAGGGAAGCAACGAGTTGTCTAGAATGGCATCCTGAGGAGGAACGCGCTGTGAGCGATCACGGAGCGGCCATTCGGTCGTCAACACCGGAGGCCAGGCCGTCAGGGCCGCGAGGCCACGTCGCCCATGAGCCGCGCCGGGCGCTGATACTGCCGGAGCCCGAGAACGACGACGCGACCGATTCGAGTTCTAGCCTCCCCGCCAGGGTCCCCTCTGCCGAACCGCAGCGGGTCAAGATGCGCCAGCGCATCGCCCGCCTGGGTTCCAACCGGCCGCAGACGCCTGCCCTGGATCCGCTATTCAAGATCATCCGCGCTAATCATCCGAAGGCCGACCTAGGGCTGATTGAGCGCGCGTACCGGAAGGCTGAGCGGCTGCACTCCGGCCAGAGTCGCAAGAGCGGTGACGCCTTCATCACTCATCCGCTCGCCGTCACCACGATTCTGGCCGACCTGGGCATGACTGAGGCGACGCTCTGTGCTGCCTTGCTCCACGACACAGTGGAAGACACCGACTACACCTTGGCGCAGCTGACCCATGAGTTCGGCGAGGAAATCGCGCTGCTGGTTGATGGCTGCACGAAATTGGAGAAGGTCAAATACGGCGAGTCGGCCAAGTCCGAGACCATCCGCAAGATGGTCGTGGCGATGAGCCGGGACATTCGGGTCCTTGTGATCAAGCTAGCCGACCGGCTGCACAACATGCGAACGCTGCACTACCTGCGGCCAGACAAACAGTCGCGGATTGCCTCTGAGACGCTGGATATCTTCGCGCCTTTGGCACACCGGCTCGGTATGAACACGATCAAGTGGGAGTTGGAGGACCTGGCGTTCGGCACCTTGTATCCCAAGGTCTACGACGAGATCGTGCGGCTCGTCGCGGAAGCTGCCCCGAGCCGGGACCAGTATCTCTCCCGAGTTATTGACCAGGTTCAGTCCGACCTCCGCGCTGCCAAGATCAGAGCGACCGTAACTGGTCGACCGAAGCACTACTACTCGATTTATCAGAAGATGGTGGTACGCGGCAGGGACTTCCAAGAGATCTACGATCTGGTGGGCCTGCGCATCCACGTAGAGACTGCCCGCGACTGCTACGGCGCGCTCGGTGTGCTGCATGTCCGCTGGAACCCGCTGCCTGGCAGGTTCAAGGACTACATCGCGATGCCGAAGTTCAACATGTACCAGTCCTTGCACACCACGGTCCTAGGGCCAGAGGGAAAGCCAGTCGAGCTGCAGATCAGGACCGACGACATGCACCGTCGTGCGGAGTACGGCGTTGCAGCCCACTGGAAGTACAAGGAAGGCAAGAACGGAGCGCTGCTCCCGGTCAAGGGCGCCGACGATGCTGGTGAGCTGATCTGGGTCAGGCAGCTACTGGACTGGCAGCGCGAGACTGCCGACCCCGGCGAGTTCCTAGACTCCCTGCGCTTCGAGATTAACACCAACGAGGTTTACGCCTTCACCCCTCGTGGTGACGTCATCTCCCTCCCACAAGGCTCGACGCCGATTGATTTCGCGTACGCGATCCACACCGAGGTGGGTAACAAGACCATCGGCGCCCGCGTAAACGGACGCCTGGTTCCGCTCGAATCGGTCTTGGCTAATGGGGATGTGGTGGAGATCTTCACCTCCAAGGCTGAGAACGCCGGACCGACCCGAGATTGGCTGACCTTCGTTCGCAGCCCTCGGGCGCGCAACAAGATTCGCCATTACTTCACCCGGGAGCGTCGTGAGGAGTCGATTGAAAACGGCAAGGAGTTGCTGGCGCGTCAGCTCCGCAAGGGCGGGCTGCCGCTGCAGCGATTGTTGACCCTTGAGCACCTGACCGCTGTCGCCGGATTCTTCAAACTGACCGATGTATCCGCCTTGTACGCCGCCGTCGGCGAGGGCACGGTCGGTGCGCAAGCGGTCGTAAACAGGCTGATCGCCGTTGAGGGTGGCGACGAAACAGTCGCTGAGGAGATCAACGAAGATCGTGTCCTCACTGGTCGTCGCAGCCGCAGCAGTGGCGCCATCGACTGCGGTATCCGGGTGATCGGCGCGAGTGACCTACTGGTCAAGCTGGCGAAGTGTTGCACGCCAGTCCCGGGAGACGAGATCTTGGGCTTCGTGACTCGCGGATCCGGCATATCGGTGCACCGCGACGACTGCAGCAATACCACCAGCTTGCGAGCCGAGCCGGAGCGAATAATCCCGGTGGAGTGGGCTCCGAATGCGAAGAGCTCGTTCTTGGTGGCAATTCAGATCGAGGCTCTCGATCGGAATCGGTTACTTTCTGACATCACTCGCGCGTTGTCGGATCAGCACGTAAACATCTTGTCCGCCGCCCTGAACACGAGCAAAGACCGCATCTGCCGCGCCAGGTTCACCTTTGAGACCGCGGACCCCACTCATCTGGACCATGTGCTCCGTGCGGTACAGAGTGTGCCGGCCGTGTATGAGGCATATCGCATTCACCAGAGTTGATCGCCCCAGATCGGCCTTCAGCCGCCCAGATCACTCGCAGTCCGCTGAGCCTGGGCAAGCCACTCACGATAGGTAGCAGCTGAGGCAGCCGCCTCCCGTGCAGCGCGATGATCGCCGCGGGCCTCGGCCTGCGCGGCGCGTGTCTCAAGCGCGGCTATCTGGGTCTCCAACTTGGCAGCCGTATCCGCGGCACGCGCCCTGGCCTCAGGATTGCTGCGCCTCCATCGCTCGTCCTCAGCGGTCTTGATCGCGTTGTCTACCGCACGGAGTCGAGATTCCAGCGGCCGTACGGCGTCTCGGGGCACCCTGCCAACGGCGGTCCACCGCTCGAGGATGTCTCGATAGGAGGCACGCGCAGCTCTGGGATCACGGACCGGCAGTAACGCCTCCGCCTCGGCCAGGAGCCTTTCCTTCGCTTGCGCGTTGCCCCGAAATTCGGTGTCCTGCTCGCTCAGCGCCGCTTGCTTGGCCATGAAAAAGCGATCTTGGGCTCCCCGGAACCTCTTCCACAGCAACTCATCGACGTCCCGCGGCGCTGGCCCGGCTGCTTTCCACCGAGACATGAGATCGCGGTAGGCACCGGTTGTCGGACCCCAATCCGTCGAGCTTGCGAGCGCCTCCGCCTCGGCGACCAGCCGTTCCTTGATCACCCGCGCCGCCTCGCGCTGCTCATTCTGCTGAGCGAACTGAGCCTTGCGGCGCCGAGTGTAGGTGGTGCGGGCGCTGGAGAATCTATGCCAGAGCGCGTCGTCAGTCGCCCGATCGAGGCGGGGGAGTGCCTTCCACTCCTCCAACAAGGCGCGGAACCGGTTTACGCCGCCGCGCCAATCAGTGCCGGCAGCCAGCCGCTCCGCCTCGAGAACAAAGCGCTCCTTTGCCGCCCGCGTCTCCTCTTGTTGCCGGGCACGTTCCGCCCTGCGAGCGGCCCGCTGGTCCGCGATTAGTGGAGAGAGCGCCTCCAACCGCGCCTGCAGCCCATCCAGATCACCCACGGCACGCGCATCCGCGACCGCATTCCGCAGCTTGTTGATCGAAGCAACGGCATCATCGGGGGACAATGCTCCAGTGGCGGTACGCCGCTCCAACAGCGCGACCTCGAGTTCTAGTGCAGAGAACCTGCGAGTAAAAAAGCCCAGGGCCTCATCAGCCGGGACCCCGGGCACCTGGCCGACGACACGTTCCCCTTCCGACGTGCGGACATAGACCGTGCCATCGCTATCGACCCGGCCGAAGGCGGTCGGGCCCGTGCTTTCAGGCCCAGCGCGTTCGGTCATAGCTCAATCCTGCCCGATTGTCTCGATAGTCTCGAACGTGTGCTCCTAGCCTCATTTCCTGCTGGGCCGTGGCAAACCAACTGCTATGTGGCAGCTACCGGACCGGGCGAGGAATGCGTGATCATCGATCCCGGGATGGATGCGGCGACTGGCGTCGCTGAGTTGATCTTGGACCATCGGCTCCAGCCAGTGGCTGTGATGCTAACTCATGGCCACCTTGATCACATGTTCTCTGTCACTGCGTTGTGCCGGTCCTACGCATCAAGCTGCTGGATACATTCGAACGATCGGGTGCTGCTGACAGATCCGTTGCGGGCCATGGGGGAGGAGACTCGGCTGCTCTTAGAGCGCCTCACGGGACGCTCGGTGAGCTTCACCGAGCCCGACGACGTACGCGAGCTGACTGACGGGGCCGAGGTAGCGCTCGCAGGGCTCAGGTTCTCTACGATCCATGCACCCGGACACACACCTGGTTCGATCATGTTTCTGACCCCGTACCAAGGCCAGCCTGATATCGACTCGGTCATCTTCTCCGGTGATGTTTTGTTTGCCGGCTCGATCGGCAGAACTGACTTGCCAGGCGGAAACATGGCCGACATGCTGAAGAGCCTGCGCACCAAGGTGCTGCCGTTGCCCGACACGGTCGCGGTACTTCCCGGACACGGCCCACAGACCACGATGGCCCGAGAACGCGCGGGCAACCCGTATCTGCAGAATCTCGCCGAGCTGTCAAAGGAGTAGCGTGAGCCGCCCAAAGCCGCTGTCTGGCTTTCCGGAGTACACCCCGGAAGCTCGGATCATCGAACAGTTCGTGCTGGACAGGCTGCGAGAGACCTTCGAACTGCACGGTTTTACCTCGATTGAGACCCGTGCGGTAGAACCGCTGGATCGCCTGGCCAAGCAAGGCGAAATCGACAAAGAGGTCTACACCGTGCAGCGGCTGCATGGTGAGAATGCACCAGCTGATCTTGGCTTGCACTTCGACCTCACGGTGCCGTTCGCCCGTTACGTGCTGGAGAACGCACACCAGCTCGCATTTCCATTCCGGCGCTACCAAATCCAAAAAGTCTGGCGCGGTGAGCGTCCGCAGGAGGGCCGCTATCGCGAGTTCACCCAAGCCGATATCGACATCGTGGACGCCGAAACACTCGCCACGCACCATGACGTCGAGCTGCCGCTGGTGACGTTGGCCGCACTCGAGCGACTTCACGTTGATCTTGGTCTGCCGCCGGTGCTGATGCGGGTGAACAACCGCAAGTTGGCGCAGGGTTTCTATCAGGGATTGGGTATCAGCGATCCCCCGGCAGTGTTGCGACAAGTTGACAAGATCGACAAGATCGGCCCCGATCAGGTGGTCGAGCAGTTGATCAATGAGGTCAAGATCACCGAAAGCCAGGCTCGGCGCTGTGTAGAACTGGCCCAGATCCGCTCCGCCGACGCGTCATTTGTCGACCAGGTGCGGCGACTGGGTGTCGAGCATGATCAGCTAACGGAGGGACTCGAGCTGCTGACCGACGTGGTGACTACGGCAGCCCGTTATGTCCCGGGCCGATTGATCGCCGACCTGAAGATCGCACGGGGCCTCGATTACTACACCGGCACGGTTTATGAAACCGAACTCGTCGGGTTCGAATCGTGGGGCTCGATCGCCTCAGGCGGGCGTTACGACTCACTGGCCACCGATGGTCGGATCACCTACCCGGGCGTCGGACTTTCTATCGGAGTCACCCGACTGCTGGCACCGTTGCTGGCGACGGGAATGCTGCAAGCGTCGCGGCCGGTGCCTACGGCGGTGCTTGTCGCTGTCGACAACGAGGACACTCGGGCGACCGCCATCGAGGTCGCTGAGCGACTGCGTGCTCGAGGAATCCCGACTGAGGTCGCGCCCCGAGCGGACAAGTTCGGCCGTCAAATCCGTTACGCGGACCGCCGCCGCATCCCGTTCGTATGGTTCGGCGGAACGGTTGGTGGCGAAGTCAAGGACATCCGAAGTGGCGAGCAACTTGCCGCTGACCCAGACTCATGGATGCCTAGTGCCGAAGACCTGAAGCCGAGGGTCGTCAGCCTGGCTTGATTGCTCCGCTCGCCGTGCTCGCTCCGCGCAGATCGCGCTAGTGTGCCGCTGTCTTCCTCACTCGCTCGCAGCAAGCACTAAGCGGAGTGTCGGCCATCGGCGAAACTTGCTGCTCGCTTATTCGTCCAGACAGCGGCGCGCGATCAGGCCATCATGCTGAGGCTGCGGACTGCCCGGTCGATCTTGTTCCAGGCGCGCTGATGGAACCTGCGCGGTCTGCGCGACTGAGCTCCACCGTTGAGGTCGTTGTACGCGATGTGCAGCTCGCGGCCGAGATCGGTGACGGTGCGCCGCATTTCGTACAGCTCTTCAGGCGAGAAGCCCATCAGCGTACGCACGGGCGGTGGAAACTCCGTTGCCGCTAACCGCTCGTCGAAGGCGCTGGGGTTTTGACCCTCTTCGTAGACGTGCGTCAGGCGATGATCTTCCAGGAAGGTAGCGAAACTGTCCCAACGATCAGGATGGGCCTTGTTGAGCCGGTTCCAGTCGCACTCGGCGTAGAGGCTAATGGCGTCAGCGTCATCTTTGGCGATACTGGTGATCGTGCGATGCGGAATCTCGTGATACTCCGCTAGCTCGAGCGTGCGCGAGTCATGGGCGAGGAGCAGGGCCGGCGTCCCGGCCAGCAAGGCGGCAATATTGCCGTGGATCCGAGTACCGAAAGAGAAGTCATATTCGGCCAGGTGCTCGAACCAGGTCTTCGGGTCGAGGAAGAACCGGACACGATCGGATCGGATCAGCGGATGGTCGAGTGTGATCGGCGCACCGGCGTCAGCCATGGCAGTCATCTTCTTGCCCTTGGGGTAACTGCCGTACAGCATCAGCTCAAGGGTTTGAATGTTTTGTGCCATGTACACCAGATTGGGGAAATGCTCCGCGGCGTACAGAGAAATCCGACCCATCTGTCGCACATATGGCGAGACGTTGAAAGCTATTGGGGAGTCGAAGTTGAGCGACTCCACTCTTCGCTCCACCTTCAGGTTGGGCCCGTACATGAACATCGACGGGCAACCGATTACCTTGACGTGCTCATCACCGAAGCCAAGCGATTGCAGGTAGTCGCGAGTCCGCTCACCGCGGACGCCAATTGATGGCGAACGGTCCAATACCGCACGGACGAATCGCGTAACAGCTGGCTTGACGCTGTCGGCGCCCTTGTAGACGCCATTCAATGAAGCCTGCTCGCCAACGCCCAGCACAGTGACGGGGATAGTCAGTTGCTCGATGAGATTGCTCAGAGCGTCGAGCGTCTCGAGGTAACTGGGTCGGAACGCGTTCGCCAGCGGGATGACGACGTGGTCGAATCTGGAATTGATGACACGCGGGTGGCTCTTGGCCAACCCCGAGGTCTCCAGATCCACATCTGCGGTCGACAGCAGCCGATAGACCGCCTGGCTGAACACCAAGTTGCCCGTGTTGTTGCCAATGAGATTCTGCCGATACGTGGTATCGGCGTCGGCAACGTTAAACGGGTTCTTGTGTGCCCGGATCAGGATTTGAGGCATACAGGGGGGCATCCTCGCGTCGTGGTGGAACCTGCCGTGGGGAGTCTAAGTCAGCGTCAAGGTCACCGTGCGGAAATCGGCAAAGTAGCGCGGTGTGTCGGAATTTGGACCCCGTCGGCGCCGTGATATAGGCGAGCCTCCCCATCTCTGCGGCTTCGGCTAGTGTCCCGACATCGTGACAGTTATGACTCGCCAGGAGGTGCTGCATCGGCGCCTTTCCACCCACCGGCTGGGTCTTCACAAGTTGTCGACAGCTGCTGACGTGGTTCGGCTGCTGTGTTGTGTGCAGTCCCAGGAGTACACCCACGCATTGTGGTCGCTGGGCATGCGGACGTCTGATCTCTCGGCAACCGAGGTGCAGGCTGAGTTCGACCGCGGCGCCTTTCTTCGAACGCACATCCTGCGGCCAACCTGGCACTTTGTTGCGGCCGAGGACATCCGCTGGATTTTGGAGCTGACCGCTCCGCGGGTGCAGAAATTGAATCAGGGGATCTACCGCCAGGAGGGCCTTGATGAGGCCACATTGCAGCGCGGCGCTGCGCTGATAGCAGAGGAACTGCGTGGGAGCCGGTACCGGACCCGGGCGGAGCTAGCTCAAGCATTGGCCGGCCGAGGCCTGGCCAGCGAACGCCTCCGACTGGCCTACATCGTGATGAATGCCGAGCTGGAAGGGCTGATCTGCAGCGGACCGATGCGCGGTGCGCAGCAGACGTACG
>JBKPEY010000373.1:0-1990 GCA_046744405.1 Actinomycetota bacterium | reverse complement strand
AGTCCGTGATCGCGCGCGCCGCTGTCCTGGACGAGCGAGCGAGCAGCCAGCCTCCGCAAAGTCCCGCCTTGCAGTGCTGGTGGCTGCGAGGGAGTAAGGAAGGCAGCGGCTCTCAACGCGCGATCCGCGCGGAGCGAGCGGAGCAATCAAAACTGATCAACTGCTCCAACCGGGCCAGGCGGTCAACGGTGCGCCCCAGGAGCGCGCGGTCTTGCCCGCGGCCGCAAGGGCGCTGAGAGCTTGCTGCCGATTTGCTTGGCCGCCCGCGGCTGCTAGCCACAGCCCACAGAAAGGTTGCAGTGCGGTCTGCATCTGCATGATCAACTTCCCGGCCGTCGCTGGGCTTCGGGGCACAACCGAAGGCACATATGCCGCTTCGGCGGCCGGAACCTCCGCAGAGCGTCGCCGCAGCCAAGCGATCAGCCGATCCCGAAAGATGCGCTGGTTGAGTAACTCCTGCTCGGCCTTAGACCGCTGCCTGCTAAGGATTTTCATCTTGCCGATTGCCAGCTGATAGCCGTAAACCAATGCATGCAGTTGGCGTACGAGTTCCTGGACTGCGGCAACCTCGGACAAGATCTCGACGGGCTTCTGGTCCGTGATTGGACGGGCACGGGGTGGATTGGCTGCGCCGATGGCTGTCGCGAAACTGTCCGAGGCGACCGACAAAGAGCCCCAGAGCAGCGAGTCCGATCCTGCGGCCTGAAGTGCCGTGCGCCGATAGCGGCCGGCGGCCGCCGTCTCGCGCCGGGCAAGCATGCCGAGCGCGCTGTTCAGCGACCGTCCGCCGAGGTTGACCGGTGCCTGGCTCGGCAGAGGGTTCGTGATTGCCCGAGCGTGCGCGCTATGTGCGTTTCGAAGGAAGGTCAGGAGGTTTCGGCGGTCTTTGGAGAGCTGCTTGCGCTGCGGCCCAATCAAGATGGCGGCAGCTAAAGCTCCCAGCGCTTGCTCGGAAGCCGTCCCAAAGGCTGACGGATCCGACCGCGAGGCAGTTGGACCGGGCGTCGGAGCCGAGCCGACGGCTGGGCTTGATTCGGAAGCGGAGGAGGCCGTGCTTGCAGGAGTGTCAACTTCCGGACCGCCGCTGCTGCATCCGGCAAGCCACGGCACTGCCAACGTCGGAGCTGCTAGACCCAGACCGATGATCATGCGGCGAGTCAACTGAGCTGGCTGAAGTGGCCCAACGGCTACGTCGTACTCAGCCACCCGCCGACGGTACCTCACCTGAGCGGTATGCTGCCGGACACGCGCAGCTGAAAGTTTTCCATGTTCGCGCCAATACAACCGAAGGACCTAATCGGATCGAAGGACAGCGCAATGAAAGAGAGCCAGATCGCTGGTGTGCTGACCCCGGTCCTTGCCCAGTTCGGTCTCGAGCTGGAAACGGTGGAAATCATACCGGCGGGCAAGCGTCGGCTGCTGCGCGTGGTGGTCGATGGCGATGGCCCGGACGGCACCGGTCCGCTGTTGGATGACATCGCCGAAGCGAGCAAGGCCGCATCGGCGGCGCTGGACACAGCCGACGTGACCGGCAACGCCGCGTACACCTTGGAAGTCACTTCACGCGGAGTGAACCGGCCCCTTGAACTGCCTCGACATTGGCGGCGCAATACGGGGCGATTAGTTGCGGTGCGATTGTCTGAGGGGGACACAATCACGGGCCGGATCGTTTCCACCACGGACGACGGCGTACAGCTCAACGTTGGCGGCGAAGATCTCCAGATTCACTTCGCAGACGTCGACCGTGCGCTGGTTCAGGTGGAGCTCAATCGGCCGAAGTCGGCGCGCAGCGAGAACGAGGAGGGATGAAATGGACATCGACATCTCCGTGCTGCGACTGATGGAGCGGGAGAAGGACCTGCCTTTCGAGGTTCTGGCTAGTGCAATCGAGGACGCCCTACTCACCGCGTACGAGAAGACCGAAGGTGCCGTGCAGGGAGCTCGGGTCGACCTCAACCGCAAGACCGGTCACGTCACAGTGCTGGCGCCG
>JBKPEY010000447.1:0-1317 GCA_046744405.1 Actinomycetota bacterium | reverse complement strand
GTGGAGCCCGGCGCTAAGTCTCCCAGCTGCGGCTACTCCTATTCCAAGCCGTCACTTCCAGGCGGCAAATACACCGTGGCGGCCGTGGCCAATTGGGCAGTGACTTGGACCAGCAACGGCCAATCGGGTGTGATCAACGTTCCCGCCGTTGCCACGACTGAACTCCCCGTCGGAGAGCTTCAGGTACTCGTTCGATGATCATTCCAGACCTACCGCGAGACAATGCCCCTCGCGGTGGCGGTAATCCCCTCGGGCTTCATGATCATGAAGCCTGCCCCCCGAAAGGAAATCCATGAAGGTTCAGCAGTGGGCCGCGACCTTGGTGGGACTCTTTGTTCTGCTTAAGAATCCACAGTCCCGCAACGAGCGTGGCCTCAGTCAGTCAGCCGAGAATGCGATTCTGCTCGCCGGCGCCGTCACAGTGGCTGGGATCGTGATCACCTTGATCACGGCTTACGTCCGCGCCAAGCTGCCAAAGCTCTAACCAGTGCGGATTAGGGCCCGCGATGAGCGCGGCCTCAGCGAAAGCGTGCAGTGGGCGGTCCTCTGGCCTGCTCTGATGCTCCTTACTCTCGGGATCATTCAGGCCGGCATCTTTTTACATGGCCGCAATGTCGCACAGCGAGCCGCGACTGCAGCCGTCGATGCGGCCCGCGGGAGCTATGGTTCTGCGGCCGACGCGCAACACCTTGCTGCAAATATTGCCACTTCCGCTGGCCTCAAAGACATATCGGTGCGAGTTCAGCGAAGCGGTACGACGGTGAGTGCTGATGTCTCAGCGACCGCACCGATGATCTTCGATCTGCCGCTGGGCCGGCTTACTGAGACCGCATCTGCACCACTGGAACGTGTCACCGCGCCATGATCAACAGCTGGTTCTTACGCAACCAGCGGGGAGCCGCTGCCGTAGAGCTCACGCTGCTCGTGCCAGCACTGCTCCTGATGCTCGGGTTGCTGGTAGCAGGCGGACGTCTTTGGTTCGCACGTACGACGGTCAACGAGGCCGCCCAGACCGCTGCTCGTGCGGCATCTCTCGCCCGGTCGACCTACGCTGCTACCACGGCAGGACGAGAGGCCGGAGCGCAATCGCTGCAAACCGCAGGCCTGCGCTGTCGATCGACATCGGTCTTAATCGACGCGGCCGCTTTCGGCGTGCCGGCCGGAACGCCATCAACGGTCACCTCGACGATCACCTGCAACGTCGATTTCTCCGACGTTGTGCTCCCGGGTTGGCCGGGCTCGATGGAACTCACCGGACGCGGTTCAGCCGCTCTCGACACCTACCGAGGCCGTTGATCATGAACGAGCAATCATGAA
>JBKPEY010000043.1:0-1332 GCA_046744405.1 Actinomycetota bacterium | reverse complement strand
CTTCCCGACCGAGGTGCTGGCGGCGATCTTCAGCCCTGAGATCGGAGGGGGATTATTCAAGCGGGTCGGAGTAGCTGTGGTCGCATCCCGGGCAGAGAAGGAACATGCCGCCTTGGAAGCGGTCGCCGGCATTTTCATGAGTGGCTACATCGCAGAGATGAACACCAAACCGCAGACGGTCGGCTACGGCTTGACGGATACACCGGTCGGGTTGGCGGCCTGGATACTCGACCACGATGCCGACAGCTACGAGAAGATCTCCAGCGCCTTCCTCGACGGACAGCCTTCGGGCGGGCTGACGCGGGACGCGATTCTGGACAACATCACGCTGTACTGGTTGACCAACACCGCAACCTCGTCTGGGCGCCTGTATTGGGAGAACGCACAAGTCATCAATGCTTCCCTTGCGTCTGGGGAGAAGGCCCCGGAACTGTCGCTGCCGGTGGGCTTCACGGTCTTCCCTGGCGAGATCTTCCAGGCCCCGCGGAGCTGGGCCGAGAAGGTCTATCCCAACCTGACCTACTGGAACGAGGTCGACAAAGGCGGGCATTTCGCCGCCTGGGAAGAGCCGCAAGTATTCGCTGACGAGATGCGAGCCGCGTTCAAGTCACTCCGCAAGGGCGGTTCCTCATGAGCACCACCGCCCAAACCGTCACCCAGGTTCGCCCCTTCAATGTCAGTACGCCGGAAGATGAGCTGATCGACCTCCGTCGACGCGTCGCGGCGACGCGTTGGCCCGACCGCGAGACGGATGCCTCGCAGGGCGTGCAACTCGACACGATCCAGGCACTTGCCGCCTATTGGGCCACCGATTACGACTGGCGCACATTCGAGGAACGGTTCGCGGCCCTGCCGCACTTCATCACCGAGATCGACGGGGTGGACATCCACTTCATCCACGTGCGCTCCAGACATGAGGATGCGCTGCCGCTCGTCGTGACCCACGGGTGGCCGGGCTCGACCATCGAGCAGCTCAAGATCATCGAGCCGCTCACTAACCCCACGGCGCACAACGCGGACCCGGGGGATGCATTCCATCTAGTGATCCCGTCACTGCCCGGCCACGGGTTCTCGGGCAAGCCGCGCGAGACTGGCTGGGACCCGATCCGCATCGCAAAGGCCTGGGTCGTGCTGATGGAGCGTCTCGGGTACGCCCGATACGTCGCTCAGGGCGGCGATTGGGGCAATGCCGTCACCGAGCAGTTGGCTTTGTTGAAGCCTGCAGGACTGCTGGGCATTCACACCAACATGCCAGCGACCGTGCCGCCCGACGTGTCGAAGGCGCTCGCCACCGGCGGTCCCAAGCCAGACGGTCTCACCGGCGAGGAGGAG
>JBKPEY010000300.1:0-12298 GCA_046744405.1 Actinomycetota bacterium | reverse complement strand
GCCCACTCGTGCCGTGACTCAATTCGATGACGAGCTGCTGGAGCTTGTACGGAATATGTTCGCCACCATGTATGCGGCCGAGGGCGTCGGCCTGGCTGCCACTCAGGTCGGCGTCGATCTGGCGGTGTTCGTCTACGACTGCCCCGACGCCGACCACGTCAGGCACGCCGGGGTGATGTGCAACGGCGAAGTCGTCTTGCCTGAAGGCAAGGACCGCAAGCTGCATTCCGCCGACGAGGGATGCCTGTCGCTACCGGGCGCGTACATCGAACTGGCCCGACCTGATCACGCGATGTGTCACGGGCTCGACCAGAACGGCGAAACGGTGGAGGTCGTTGGCACGGGCCTGCTGGCTCGATGCTTGCAGCACGAGACCGACCACCTGAATGGAATCGTGTTCGGGGACCGGCTTTCGGGACGGGCTCGCAAGAAGCTCTACGCATTGCATGAAGATGCTGCAGACCTCTATCCAGATGATTGGCCGGTGACTCCTCGGTCAGAAAACACGTAGCAGGCGATGGCCGTCGCCGCGGCAACGTTGAGTGAGTCAATGCCAGCGAACATCGGAATACGGGCTCGTACTGTGGCGCCCGCCGACCACCGGCTAGAGAGACCCGCGCCTTCGGCACCGACCATCACTGCGACCCGCATATTGGACGCAAGGCGCGCAGCCACCTGAGTGAGGTCGACTGCATCCGGCGCCAAACTGAGTGCCACAGTCAAGAAGCCGCCAGTGGCAAGCAGCTCCGGTGCTCCACGCCAATCCTCCAGCCGCGCCCAGGGCAGCGAGAACACCGCACCCATGCTTACCTTGATCGATCGGCGATAGAGCGGATCAGCGGTACGCGGTGACAGCAAGGCGCCGTCCCATCCGAGGCCGGCTGCGTTGCGAAGAATAGCCCCGACATTGGTGTGGTCGGCGATGTCCTCCAAGACGACCAGCCGGCGCATCGCAAGAACGTCATCGACGCGATGCCGTTGCTCGCGGTACAGCGACGCCAACGCGCCGCGATGGACATGGAATCCCGTTACCTGCTCCGCGAGCTGCTCGGTAACGACGAAGACAGGGACCTCCGGCCACTGCTGCAGCACATCGTGCAGGCCATCAAGCCAGCGCTCGGCAAGAAGGAAGGAGCGAGGCCGGTATCCCGCCTCGATTGCGCGGCGGATGACCTTCTCACCCTCGGCTATGAAAAGCCCGTGTTGTGCCTCGAGGTGGCGACGCAGCGAGGTCTCCCGGAGCCGGACATAGTCAGCCAGCCGCGGGTCATCGGCATCGGTGATGTCCAGCCTCACTATGCTCCTCCCCTGATGCATATCGTCGGAACCCTGGACTGGCAGCCAGCCCTCGACCAACCCCAGCTTTTGGCTCGACCCGTCAGAGAGGCGATCGCCGAGCTTGGAATCGAATGCTTCGTCGCGGCCATTGACCCAAGCAAAGCCGACACTGCCGAGTTCTGTGCAGCGTACGAGGTGCCCCTGGAGGCCTCTGCGAACTGCGTGGTCGTGGCCGGGCGACGCGCCGAGCTGTCGGTGATGGCCGCTTGCCTGGTCCGCGCCACCGATAGGGCCGACGTCAACAGGGTGATTCGTAAGCGGCTCGACGTACGCAAGATCTCCTTTGCTGGGATGGATGAGGCCGTACGCGAGACCGGTATGGAGTATGGAGGCATCACCCCCATCGGCCTTCCGCCCAGCTGGCCCATCTTGGTCGATCAAGCGGTCGCGGAGTTGGACATGATCGTTATCGGCAGCGGGATCCGTGGCAGCAAGATTGCCCTCCCCGGAACCTCCGCCGGAAACCTACCGAACGCCGAGATCTTGGCGCTAGCGATCAGCCCAACAAGCTAATGATCGCCGCGACACCGACGACCACGATGATCACCCGATACACGGTGGCGGGCAGCTTGCGGCCCACCCTCCCACCCACTTGGGCACCGACTACCGAGCCCACAGCGATTGCAACGGCCGCCGGCCAGTTCACCTGACTGACGATCACGAAAACCACACTGGCAATCGCATTGGCAATCAGCGCAAGCACGTTCTTGATCGCATTTACTTTGAGCAGGGGTTCGGTCAGTCCAATGCCCAAGATCGCGATCAACAACACCCCCTGGGCTGCTCCGAAGTATCCGCCATAGACGCCAACTAGCGCGATTGTCAGCCAGAGCAGAATCGGTCCATGGATTGTCGGCGCATCAGCACCCAGCCGTGCGCGTCTAATGGCCAGCCTTTTTGAAATGGTCGGCTGCAGGACGACCAGCACGCAGCCAATGCCGATCAAGATGGGGACGATCGCGTCAAAGGCGGCCGACGGCAGCCATAACAGCAGGAGCGCACCGACGATGCCGCCCAACAACGAGGCAGCTCCCAATCCAAGCACCCGTCGGCGTTCACCGCTGAGTTCACCTCGAGTGGCCAAGGCGCCCGAGAGCGAGCCGGGCGCCAGTCCTACTGTGTTCGAGATGTTCGCAATGACGGGCGGCACGCCGAGGGCAAGCAGCGTAGGAAAGGTGATCAAGGTCCCCGCGCCGACAACGGTGTTGATCAAACCGGCGAGCCCCCCGGCGCCAACCAGCGCCAGGAGGTCCAGCCAGGTCACTACGTCAGATTAGGCTCACTCTCCTGGTCATACTGGCCGTTCGGGATTGGCGAGATCGCCGGTTGCTCCGACGGGCCGAACGCCGCCGATCTATCAGGCCGACGCTCGAGTGCCTCGGCCTCCTGGATGGCTTCTTCGACGGTACGCCGCAGGGCCCGTTCTTCCTCGTCACTCTGCTTTTCGATCTCCTTCTGAACGTCGATCTTGGCCGGCGGAGCGAACTCGTCCTGCGTAACGGCCGGGATTTCTGAGGCGACAGCCTTGCCAACCACGCTGCCCAAGCCCTTCAGTGCATCATTCAGTTCACTCGGTACGACCCAGACCTTGTTGGCGTCGCCGCGAGCGATCGCCGGCAGCATCTGCATGTACTGGTACGCGAGCAAGGCCTGGTCAGGCTGACCTGCATGGATCGCACCAAAGACGGTGGTGATCGCCTGGGCCTCGCCTTCGGCGCGCAGCATGGCGGCCTGCCGATCAGCCTGGGCTCGCAGCACGGCGGCCTCACGGTCGCCTTGCGCCCGCAGGATCGCCGACTCCTTCTCACCACCGGCGGACAGAATCTGTGACTGCCGTTGCCCCTCGGCGAGCAGGACCATTGCCCGCTTGTCACGCTCGGCCCGGGCACTCTTCTCCATCGCATCCCGGATTGTGGCCGGCGGCTCAATCGCCCGGAGCTCGACGCGATTGACCTTGATGCCCCACTTGCCGGTTGCCTCGTCAAGCACGACCCGCAGCTGCTGATTGATCTCCTCACGGCTGGTCAGGGCCTCTTCAAGATCAAGTCCGCCAATGATGTTACGCAGCGTGGTCATCGTCAGCTGCTCGATTGCCTTGATGTAGTTCTGAGCCTCGTACGCCGCGCGTACCGGATCGATGATCTGGAAGTAGATGACCGAGTCGATGTTGACCATCAGGTTGTCCTCGGTGATCACTCCTTGCGGCGGGAAGGGTACGACGTTCTCCCGCATGTCCATGTTGTAGCGAACCTTGTCGAACAGCGGCACCACCAGATGTGGGCCCGGCTCCAAGGTGCGCCGAAACTTGCCGAGCCGCTCGACCACACCAACTCGCTGTTGGCGAATGACTCGGACTGCGTTGCCTATGAAGAAGATCACCGCCAGCGCCACGGCCAAGACGACGATCAACGACGCGTAATCCACGATGTTCCTTCTCTCTAGGGAAGCTCCCCATGCTTGGGGTACACGACAGCAATGACCCCGTCGATCTCATAGACCTCGATCTCGGTGCCCTGCTCGATCACCACGTCTGAGGAATAGGGCCTTGCCGTCCAGCTCTGCCCGTCTACCTTGATCTCTCCGCCGGATTTGTCGATCTGCGAGACGGCTACCCCGCTGCTGCCGACCATCTTGTCGGCTGAGGATCGATAGCCGGGCATGCTGCGCACCTTTGCAAGCAACGTTGGCCTCAGCAGCAACAGCATGCCGAGGCTGACGGCGATTGCGACCAGGATCTGCAGCCACCACAGGGAAGGGGCAAGTAGCGCTACTACGGCTCCACCCACTGCTCCCACGGCAAGCATGATCAACACCAGATCAAGCGACATGATCTCGGCGACGCCCAAAAGGAAGGCGAGACTCAGCCAGATCGCCCAGGAATTCTCACCCAGCCAGTCGGTCAAGTTCACCTCCATTTCCTTCTCCAGACGTGGTTATCTCTGTAATTCCATGGTGCCAGTCGACTAAAGCGCGCGAGCCGTCCACCGACCGTCGGCCTCGACGAGGGTCAGCTCGATGTCGAAGGCCTTCGTCAGGTTTTCTGCGGTTAACGTCTCCCGCAAATCGCCAGCCGCCACAATGCTTCCCTCCCGTAGCAGCATCGCATGGGTGATGCCTGCCGGAATCTCTTCAACGTGGTGGGTGACCAACACCATGGCAGGCGCATATTGATCTTGGGCAAGCTCCCCCAGTGTGTTGACCAGCGACTCGCGTCCAGCCAGATCAAGGCCCGCGGCCGGCTCATCGAGCAGCAATAGTTCGGGATCTGTCATGAGAGCCCGAGCAATCTGTACGCGCTTACGCTCGCCCTCGCTGAGAGTGCCGAAGGTGCGGTCGGCGAGACGCGCTATGTGCAACTGTGCGAGCAGCTCATCGGCTCGTCCGTGGTCCAGCTCGTCGTACTGCTCGCGCCAACGGCCGACGACCGCGTACGAGGCGGAGACTACGACGTCATGGACCCGCTCGCCGCGTGGAATGCGCTCGGCCAATGACGCTGAAGTGAGCCCGATGCGTGGGCGCAGTTCGAAGACGTCAACGGTGCCAAGCACTTCCCCAAGTAGCCCCGCCACCCCGCTCGTGGGATGGATCTGCGCCGAGATCACCTGCAGCAGCGTCGTCTTGCCGGCTCCGTTCGGACCAACGACTACCCAGCGGTCGGCCTCATCTACCTCCCAGTTGATGTCGTTGATCAAGGTCGAACCGTTCCGGACAATGCTGACGCCAGCCAGGTCCACAACAGCTGCCATGGCCCCAACCTACAGTTTTTGGAGCTCCTCGATCGGGCAGAGCGAGCGCAGACACCGAAGCAATTACGTTAGGGCAATGGAGTCCCTTCCCTCGGTCCGCATGACGGCGAACCTGAACTCCATGATCAGCGGGCAGCAATCCATTGAGCAAGCTGAACGGGCGATTCGCGGCGATGACGTCGCCCATCATGTGCTCGACCCTGATAGTGCTCTGGGCCTGGACCCACTCGAAGCCTCGACCCTGGACGAAGCTTTGGAAGCCCTGATGACGGCCGAGCAGGAGGGTTGGTTCCTGGCGCTCCCCACACCAGGGTCCCTTGCACCACTTCGAGGTCCTACCGCGTTCAACCTCGCCGCGCTGGAACAGGGTGAGGCCGTAGTCGCCAGTACCGCAGGGCTTGGCATAGTGCCCATCCGGATCGGTCAGGCGGTCCAGTGGCGGGTCTTTTCGGCAGAGCGGCCACTTGCTCCAAGCAGCCCATATGAGGCAGAGCGCGCCTTGAACGAGGTCGTCATCGATGCCGCCGCCACTATGTCCCGACTTGATGTGGCAGTGGGCACTTGGCCTGAACCACCGGAGACGCTCGTATTAGCCCCCGGCTACAGCTTTCGTCGGCGGGTGACAGTCCAGCGTGCAGCATGGTTGCTCGCCGCTTGCGATGCTGCCCTCCAGCATGACGGAGCCAGCATCTCCTCGTTCGAGGCCAATCGACGCGCTCAGGAGCTGCACCGAGTACGCGCCAAAGCGGGCGAGGCGCTCGGTTCAGCCGTGAGCTGGCTGGGGTGAGCGTAGCGCGCTGAGCAATCCAACACTTCTACTACGCTGCCCACATGTCCCTGCTCCCCGCACTGACGGGTTCGTTTTCTACTCCTGCGGCCGGAAATCCGACAGTCGCCATCATGGAGGCGGCGTACGCGCACCACGGCATCGACGCCCGTTATCTCAACTGTGAGGTGACTGCTGAGAACTTGGCGGATGCGGTGCGCGGTGCGACGGCCATGGGCTGGATCGGCTTCAACTGCTCGTTGCCGCACAAAGTCGCGGTCATCGAACTACTGGATGAGCTGGCCGAGTCGGCCCGACTGATCGGCGCGGTGAATTGCGCGATACGCCAAGACGGTCGCTGGATTGGGGAGAACACCGACGGACAGGGCTTTCTGGCCTCCTTGCGCACCCTTGAAGAACCCACGGGACAGCGGGTTTTGATTCTCGGCGCTGGAGGGGCGGCGCGCGCGATAGCCGTCGAGCTGGCACTCGCCGGAGCAGCTGAAATCTGGTTAGCGAATCGCAACCGTGCTAAGGCAGCCGAGATTGCGGATCTGGTGAATGCTGAGACCTCCACAGCCTGCACGGCCGTTGAGTGGACACGAGAGCTCACGGTGCCGGCGTCCGCGACCGTGGTTGTGAATGCGACCTCGCTGGGCCTGCCTGGTTCTGACGATGTGCCGGTTTCATTCGAGGTGATCCCGCTAGGTCTCGTGGTGTGCGACGTCATTCCCAATCCGCCCGATACGCCCTTTCTGCAGCGGGCGCGGCAGGCCGGCGCCAGAACCCTCGACGGCCGGGGCATGCTGCTCAACCAGGGAGCCATCAACATCGAGCTGTGGACCGGCGTCAACCCCGATCGTGTCGTCATGGGTAAGGCACTTGACGAGGCCATTGCTGGCTGGGCGCATCCCTGATGCCGATGGTTGGCACATTGTTTGCTATCGGCGGCGCCGAGGCAAAGCTTCGGCGCCGGGCCGTTTTGGGGGCGTTCGTTGCGGCCGCAGGTGGCACAGAGGCGCGGATCGCTGTTGTCTCGTCAGCCTCCTCGCTAGGCAACGAGGTGGTGGAGGTTTACAAGACTGTCTTCACCTCGCTTGGAGCGCATCAGATCATTTCGCTGCGGCCGGAGAGTCGCGCGCAAGCGCACGATCCTGATCTTGCCAGGGCGCTTACGGAGGTCAGTGGAATCTTTCTCACCGGCGGCAATCAACTCAAGCTCAGCTCCTTCATCACCGGAACGCCTTTCGGAGACGCAATTAAGCAGGCTCACGAGCAAGGCACGCTGGTCGGTGGAACATCAGCTGGTGCCAGCGTCCTCGCCGAGCACATGATCGCGTTCGGTGCGGGCGGCGCGACGCCGAAGCAGCGGATGAGCCAGTTATCCGCTGGACTCGGGCTGCTCCCTGGCGTCGTGATCGATCAGCACTTCGAGCAGCGCAACCGGTACGGACGGCTGCTCTCGCTGGTTGCTCAATCACCGTCACTGCTCGGCCTGGGTGTGGATGAGGACACAGCAGCCGTTATTCACAACGACAGCAGGCTCGAAGTCATCGGCCGAGGTGCCGTCACTGTGGTTGATGGGCAAAATGTGGTTTCCGACGCCTTCGTAGCCAAGCGCACGGCTCCGCTACTGGTTTCTGGCGCGGTGCTCCATGTGCTTCCTGCCGGGAGCCAGTTCAACCTAGCTACTCGTGCCCTTCTCGCCCACAAAACCGCCCTTCCCGATCCTGAGGCGGTAGCAGCGGGCGCCGAGGAGGCGGACCTCCACGAGGTTGCACGTGGCGTCATTTGATTTGCTCGCGCTGCTCGCTGAAGATTGCGCCGCTAGCAATTCCGGCGTTCGACGGGCTCACGGCCCAGAGATCCGTCAGGGCCTGTCGGCGGAGGCGAGTTTTTCGTGTTCGCTTACTCGCGGTAATGGCTGCCCGGTCTCGAGCAGAGTCTTCATGCTGTTCAAGATCCAGATCCAACCGTCCTTGACGTTCTGCCAGGTCAGCGGACTCTGCTCGAGGTTGCCGTGGACGAGTCGGACCCGCGTCAGTCCTTCACCGGCCCGCTCGACGGTCCATTCCACTCGGCTTGCAGGTTCTTCTGCCAGGTCTGGGTCATAGAGCGTGTGCCAGGTCTGGACAAAGCGCCCAGGGCGGCCCATGGAGGGTGGCTGCATCTCCTCGACGACGCCGTCGACAGCCGGCCGTCCGTCGGCGGCCACCGTACGGTAGAGCCGGCCCTGCTCAGGCGGCTCGGCGTAGGCGGTGCTGTGAAAATAGCGCCTTGTCCACTCAGAGTCGGTAATCGCAGTCCAAACCTGCTCGGGCGTTGCGGCGATATAGATCTGATAGACGTGCGCAGTCATGCCGATTCTTCCCTCCTTGTTCCTGCTTCCTGATCGACCGTGACCTGCTCATCCAGGTCCACCAGAGCAGCCGTGAATCGAGCTGCATATTTGCCGATCCACCGGTTGGCGACCTGCTCGATGGGCACGGGATTGAGGTAGTGCCGTTTAATTCGGCCTTGCCGTGCTGTGATCACCAGATTGGCCTCGGCCAGCACTCCGAGATGTTTCATGACTCCGAAGCGAGTCATCTCCGGAAAACTCGCGCACAACTCATTGAGCGTCTGTCCGTCCCGGCTGAAAAGGGAATCAAGAAGTGCCCGCCTGGTCGGATCCGCGAGCGCCCGAAATACCTCACCGCCCGCTTCCATGCTTGAGAACAATATGTGACTATTCAGTCACATGTCAATCATCTAGCAGACTGCGGTCATGAACCCATTACTGGAGCGGCTCTTCGATGCCTGGACCGATGTGAATGATCTTTCTGAGCTGGAAGACCGGTTCGCCGCGGTCTATACCGATCCGGTACGGGTCAATGGCACCGATGTGTCCCCTTCAGATTTGGCCATTAGAGCGAGATCGTTGCATAGAGCGTTCTCTGACTTGCGGGCCGAGGTACTGCAGGTTGTTGCAGATAGGGACGGCATTGCCGTCGCCTTCGTCATGCATGGTTTGCATACCGGGGCGTATGAGACGCCAGTCGGGAGCATCCAGCCAACTGGATCTCGAGTGCAGATCCGCAGTATTGACGTCTTGACGATCAGTGACGAAAAGATCTCAGCCATCTGGGTGGTCGCCGATGATCTTGGCACGCTGCGCCAGCTGGGCTGGCAACCGTAACCGTCAGCAGATGACCGCCCAAGCCATCAGTGGCAGGATCACAGCAAACAGATTCTGTGAGGAGCGTTTGTGACCCAGAGCGTTGCCCCGACTCCAGCCCCAGATCTCAAGATCATTTCGAGTAGAGTCTTTCGGGGTCCAAACATCTGGCACTATGAACCAGCCATTCAGCTCGTCGTTGATCTTGGAGTGCTGGAGGACTTTCCTACCAATACATTGCCTGGGTTCGCCGACCGTCTGGTAGAGCGGCTGCCCGGCCTGAGAAATCACAGCTGTAGCCGCGGCCGCCGCGGCGGCTTCGTAGAGCGGCTGCACGAGGGAACTTGGGTCGGCCACGTCGCCGAGCACGTGGCATTGCAGCTACAGCAGGCTGTTGGCCACGACATGCGTCGGGGCAAGACCCGGCAGGTGAAGGGCGAGCGCGGCCGCTACAACGTCATCTATGCCTACTACGACGAGTCTGTCGGACTTGCGGCAGGCGAGCTGGCCGTTCGGCTGATCAACGACCTGATCGTTGCCGATCCGGACTTCGACTTCGACAAGGAGCTGGAAGGCTTCATCGTCCGCGGAGAACGCACCGCCTTCGGGCCGTCCACCCAGGCGATCGTGGAGGAGGCGGTGAGTCGCGACATCCCCTACCTGCGGCTCAACACCGCTTCGCTTGTGCAGCTCGGTCAAGGCGTTCATCAGAAGCGCATCCGGGCCACCATGACCTCACAGACCCCTTCTGTCGCGGTCGACATCGCCAGCAACAAAGAGCTAACGCTCTCACTCTTGTCGGCTGCGGGCCTGCCGGTTCCACGATCACAATCGGTGCGGACCGTCGATGAGGCAGTCCGGTTGGCAAACCGCATCGGTTACCCCGTGGTGCTCAAACCGCTCGACGGCAATCACGGGCGCGGAGTCATGCTCGACCTAGGCAGCGATGCCGACGTACGCAGCGCGTTCGATGTTGCCAAGTCGGAGTCCCGAAGCGGACTGATCATTGTCGAGACCTACGTCATAGGGCGTGACTACCGGTGTCTGGTGATTGACGGCAAGATCGCCGCTATCGCAGAGCGCGTGCCGGCCCATGTCATTGGCGACGGTGTGCTGACGATCAATGAACTGGTTGCCCAGACCAATGCCGATCCCCGCCGTGGCGTTGGGCATGAGAAGGTGCTCACCAGAATCAAGATCGACCAGACTGCAATTGATCTTGTTGCGGCTCAGGGATTCGGGATGGATGACGTGCCAGCAGAGGGCACCATGGTCAAGCTCACGCTGACCGGGAACATGTCCACCGGTGGCATTTCCATCGACCGCACCTTCGAAGCCCATCCGGAAAACATCGAGATTGCCGAAGAGGCCGCGCAGGTTGTTGGGCTTGACATTGCGGGCATCGACTTCATCGCACCCGACATCACCCAGCCGGTTCGTGAGACCGGTGGAGCCATCTGTGAGGTCAATGCTGCGCCCGGCTTTCGGATGCATACCCACCCCACGATCGGCGACCCGCAGTATGTGGCCAAGCCGGTGATCGACATGCTCTTTCCACCTGGCTCGCCGAGCCGGATACCGATCGTCGCGGTCACCGGCACGAACGGCAAAACCACGACAGCACGGATGATTGCCCATATTTTCAAGGGCATTGGCAAGAAGGTCGGTATGACATCGACCGATGGTGTGGTGATCGACGAGCGGCTGGTCATCCGCTCCGACGCCTCAGGGCCGAAGTCGGCGAAGATGGTGCTGCAGAATCCTCGAGTCGACTTCGCGGTCTTCGAGGTAGCGCGTGGCGGCATCCTCCGTGAAGGTCTGGGCTATGAGCGCAACGACGTGGGAGTCGTGCTCAACGTGCAGGCTGATCATCTGGGGCTGCGCGGAGTCGACACGCTGGAGCAGCTGGCAGACGTCAAGGCCGTCATTGTGGAGGCGGTGCCGCGTAACGGCTTCGCCGTACTCAATGCCGACGACCCGCTGGTCCGAGCGATGCGGCGACGGTGCTCCGGCCGGATTGTGTGGTTCAGCATGGCGGAGCCAGGGAGTGAGGTCCGCGATTCGGTTGATGATCACTGCCGCCGCGGCGGACGAGCCGTCGTACTGGAGCACAGCGATCTTGGGAACATGATCATTGTCAAAGAAGGTCGGCGCTCGATGCAGCTGGCCTGGACCCATCTGCTGCCGGCGACTTTCGGTGGCCGTGCCACGATGAACATCCAAAACGCCATGGCGGCCGCCGCTGCGGCCTTCGCAGCGGGTGCCTCACTGCACGACATCCGGCAAGGCCTGCGTACCTTCTCCACCAACTACTACCTCGCTCCCGGCCGCCTCAACGAGGTCAGCGTCGAAGGCCGGACCGTCATCGTCGACTACTGCCACAACGTGCCTGGAATGATCATGCTGGGCGACTTTGTCGACAAGACTGGTAATGCCCTAGAGAGCGCAAATGATCTTGGGCGGGTGTCGCGTATCGGTGTCGTCTCCACCGCTGGCGATCGCCGGAACGACGACATGCGAGCACTTGGCCATGAAGCGGCTCAGCACTTCGATGTGGTGATCGTACGTGAGGACCAGAATCTCCGCGCCCGGGCACCAGGTGAAGTAGCTGAGCTGGTGGCAAGCGGAGCGCAGCGGGCAATGGCGGAGGGTGCGCGCTGCAAGCAGGTCGAGATCGTCTTGGAGGAGCTGGCCAGCGTCCGGCATGCAATGTCGCGATCAAATCCTGGGGACCTCGTGGTGATCTGTGTTGAACAGCATGCAGCGGTGATGGCTTATCTGGAGTCGTACGGTCATCACGCGCAGCCAGGGGCCCGGCCCGAGGACGACGGGGACATCAGCAATGCCGTACCTGATCCCGATTTTGCGCCGGATGCGACTCATGCTGAACCGGAATCGGAGGTTGTGCGACACCTTCGCTAGATTCGAAAACTCCGCACTGGTCGGAAATTCGACCTGCAAAGGACCGAATCAGTGTCGAAACCCCGCATTGGTCGGAGATTTGATAAAGGTCGGTGAGCTTCCTAGCGGCTCGCTTGGAGGACCTTGCGGCGCAGCACAGCGGAACTGTCGCGGGAGGCACCATGATCAAGCAACCACTGATCCAGTTGCTCCCGATCTTGGTGCGTCATGATTGCCACGACGTCGCCGTTTCTCGCTTGGTCGACCAACGACGCTAGACCGCCCAGCTCGCTATCGTGCCTGGCCTTGATCTCCATGCCAGCGTGAGCAGCGCCTTCGGAGATCAAGTCGTTGATTTGATCCATGCTGCGGCCGCGCAGGTAGTTACCT
>JBKPEY010000538.1:0-3496 GCA_046744405.1 Actinomycetota bacterium | reverse complement strand
GCACTACCTGGTGCTCGTCGTGCCGATGATGTTGGCCGGCTTCGGCACATCCTTCGCGCTCACCGGAACGACCACGACGGTCATGTCCTCCGTCCCGGGGAACTACTCCGGAACCGCCTCCGCCTGGTTCAACACCGCCCGACAGGTCGGTAGCGCCGCGGGTGTTGCTCTCGGCGGTTCGCTGTTGGCCGGCGCGGCTGACTTCACTACCGGGGTGCGGACCAGCATGGCCGTCGGTGCGGTCGCGTATCTCACGGCCGCTGCCCTCGCGCTCTTCTGCATCCCGCGGCGGCAGCAGCTGGCAGAAATGGCGAAGAGACAAGCGACGAGACAACAGGGAGCATCGTGAAGCCCTATATCTTGGGCGATGACTCAGCCACCGAATATCAGCGCCTCGACCTCATGTCGAAGATCTTGGACCCTTGGACGCGCGGATACCTCACCGCCCTTGGCGTCGCCGAAGGTTGGCATTGCCTTGAGCTGGGCGGCGGTAACGGCAGTATCACAGAGTGGCTCGCCGCCAAGGTCGGTAGTTCAGGAAGCGTGACCGCGCTCGACATCAACCCGGTGCTCCTGGAACTCGTCCCGACACAGAATGTGACGGTGCAGCAGATGGATCTGCGAACGGGCGAGCTGCCGTCGCAGACCTACGACCTCGTAACGTGCCGCGCACTGCTGCACCAGATCGCCGAGTACGCCCCACAGGTCATGGAGCAGATGGCCGCGGCGGTACGCCCTGGCGGATGGCTCTTGATCCAGGAACCGGACTTCCACCTTGCGCCCACCACCGAGCCAGAGGTCTGGGCACGGACCTGGAAGGGGCTTATCGAGTGGGGACAGGCCAATGGGGTGGACTGGCTGATCGGCCGCAGGCTGCCCGGCATCGTGGCCGATCTTGGTCTTGGGCATCCGCAGGCTAAGACAGATGTGCAAAACATCCGCGGCGGAGATCGAGGGGCGCGATATTTCCAGCTGTTCTTTGCTGAAGTTCGGGACCGGGTGATTGGTGCTGGGCAACTCGACGCGGCAACAATCGACGCTGCATCGGCCTTGCTGGACGACCCGAACTACTGGACGCAGTGCTGGATGATGACGGCCGTGTGGTTACGAAAGTCCTTATCCGACTAGCGCATCGGCAGATCCTGCTGGAAGCGCAGGATCCGGATGAGGGCAGCGGCTACCGCCTCGGGACCGGCTGCCAAGGAGATACGGACCGCGGTGCCACCATCCAGACGGTCGAAGTCAGTCCCCGGCGTAAGGGCCACACCGTGCTGGTCCAGCAGCGCTTCGCACCAGGACTCCGAGTCGGGGTAGGGACCCAACTGATCAGCGATGCCGGCATAGACGTAGAAGGCGCCGTCAGCCGGGGCCACTCCAGTCCAGCCAAGATCATCAATAGCCTCCAGAACGATCGCTCGAGCGTCGGCAAAGGCTCCAACCGCGGCATCGGCCTCTCTGTAGGACTCTTCGGTGAACGCCGCAATTGCCGCATGCTGGGCGGGCACCGGAGGGCACAGCGCGAAATTGCCGGCAAGCGCATCGAAGTCTGACACCAGGTCGGCTGGTACCAGGCTCCAGCCCAGCCGCCACCCCGTCATTCCCCAGTACTTGGAGAACGAAGAGATCACAATGGCCTCGCGATCATGCTCCCAGGCGCAGCTGGCTTCGACCGTACGGTCGGTAATGCCGTGATAGATCTCGTCACTGACTAGCCGCACTTCATGATCACGACACCAGCCCGCAAGCTCTGCCAGCCGATCCCGATCGATCATGGTACCGGTGGGATTGGCCGGAGAGGCGACCACCAGTCCGGCCAAGGGCGCGGCGGCGTGCGCTTCCTCCAGCATGTCCACCGACGGCTGGAAGCGTTCGGCGGGTCCGCAGGCCAGCTCGACCACCTGACATCCCAACGATGCAAGGATGTTGCGGTACGCCGGATAGCCCGGCCGCGTCAATGCCACTCGGTCACCATGATCAAAAGCAGCCAGGAAGCTGAGCAAGAATGCGCCCGAAGAGCCAGTGGTCAACGCAATTTGATCTTCCGGAATCTGCAGCGAGTACCAGCGGCGGTAGTGTGCGGCGATCTCACGACGCAACGGCTTGATACCGAAGGTCTCGGTGTAGCCCAACGGCGTACGGTCGACCATAAGTTCCGCTGCGCGACGACGCACGTCCGCGGGTGCCCCCTGGGACGGCTCGCCAGCGCATAGCGAAATGATCTGCCTGCCTTGGGCGCGTAGCTCGGCGACGCGGTTGAGAATGCTCATCACCGCAAAGGGCGGGACAGCGGCCCGATGTGATGGCTTCATGCGCTCTGCAGGCGCTTACGGGCGCGGTAGGCGGCCACGTTTGTCCGGTTGCCGCAGTTGCCGGTATCGCAATAGCGCTTGGAGGAGTTCTTAGAGAGATCAACCAGCACATCGTTACAGTCCTCGGCGGCACAGATCCGCAGCCGACCCAATGCGTCCGCCCTGATCAGATCCAGAAACGCCATAGCTGCCTCAGCAGCGATCCGTTCGGCGAGCGGAGCATCTGGACGAGTCACGTGCAGGTGCCAGTCCCACTCGTCGTGACGGGCCAGATAGGGCCGAGCGTCGGCTTCTTCGAGGATCTCGTTGACCAACACCGCCGCCTCGTCGCGGTCCTTGATCGTCCAGAATCTGCGGAGGCGGGTTCGGAGGGCGCGTAGAGATTCGAGCTCCTCTGGGGTTCGGCGGATGACGCCAGAGTATGGGTTGCGAGCCAGGAAGTCGTCGAGATCTGTGAGCGTCAGCAGCGTGTCGCCATCAATGCCCCTCGTGTTGACAAGGGCCGCAATCCCAGCCAATGAAGCTTCGGTGTCATGACTAAAAAGCATCTTGACTCCTGACATACGGTGCTCTAGTGTCATTAGTGTACTCACTTTTGATCATTACAGGTGATTGTCATCGCTTCGGAGGAGGCTGGAAATGAGCACGACTGCCTTGGAAACCAGCCGGACGATGGCCACCCCAAGCTACGCCGGCGGACTTGCACTCGCGATAATTTCGGCGTCATCCTTTGGACTCTCTGGCTCACTTGCTCGATCGTTGCTGGATTTGGGCTGGTCGCCAGCAGCCGTGGTGGCGGGTCGGGTCGGAGGCGCGTTTCTAATTCTCCTCATACCATCGGTGCTGCTTCTCCGACGGATCGGCTTGCCAACTCCTCGACAGGCGGTTCGGCTGCTGGCGTACGGGGTGGTAGCAATCGCCTTGGCGCAGTTGTGCTACTTCAGCGCAGTGCAATATCTCTCAGTCGGCGTCGCTTTGTTGCTGGAGTTCCTGGCGCCGGTCATGCTGATCGGCTGGCACTGGGCGCGTAGCCGTACCCGACCTGCCTGGCCGGTCCTGGCAGGAGCCGGCCTGTCGCTCATCGGCCTAGCCTTTGTCTTGGACCTTCGAGCAGGCTTCAGCCTCAATCCTGTCGGCGTCGCTTGGGGCCTCGGTGCTGCGCTGTGTCTGTGCGCATATTTTCTGCT
>JBKPEY010000085.1:0-5528 GCA_046744405.1 Actinomycetota bacterium | reverse complement strand
GAGAATGGTCCGGCGTGCCGATAGGCAATGGTGCCGTCCGGGCGTACCAGGAAGGTTTGCGGTGGACCGGTGATCTGCAGCGCTGCGCGTAGCACCACATCGGGATCGGCCAGTTGGGGGTATTTCCAGGTAGACAATTGCGCGAACTCAATGGCCAGTGCTGGTTGCGGATCGGCGTGGTCGATTCCCAAGATCATCAGCTCGGACTTGTTCGTGATTGCCACATCGGCCAGATAAGGTGCTTCCTCTCGGCAGGGCCCGCACCACTGTGCCCAGATGTTGATCATCATCGGCTTGCCGCGAAGTCCCGCCAACCGGACCTCTCGACCGGCGCCGAGGCAGGGCAATACGACGTCCGGCAATCCAGATGGCACCGCAGCAATACTCGGGTCGGACTTGGGACAGTCAGCGATGCCCGCCGCCTTTTTCATCGCCCCAAGACTTGCTGTGGATTCGGGACTTGGCGCAACTTCACTCGGCGGCGCCATGGTGGGCGCAGATCCGGCAGGCGTGACAGCAGCGCCGCATCCGGTCAACACGAGCGTGGCAACGGCGATGGCCGCAACCAGCCAGGCCCAATCGAATCTCCGACCAGTGCGGAGTTTTCGACCGCTAGACCCCGGTCTCGATGTCGAATTTCCGACCAATGCGGACTTTTCGGGATCAGCCGCGCCCAACATCATCCCCGCGGCTCCCGAACCAGCTTGGCAGCCTTGACTGGATCGGTCTCACCGGTCCCGTACGAGGGACATAAACCTGCGACCGGGCAAGCGCCGCAGGCTGGATTACGGGCATGGCAGCGACGCCGGCCATGCCAGATGACGTTGTGACACAATTGCGTCCAGTCCTTGGGCCGAAACAGCGCCCCGATCGCAGCTTCGATCTTGTCGGGGTCGGTTTCAGTGGTCCATCCGAACCGATGTACCAGTCGATTGAAGTGCGTATCTACGGTGATGCCGGGAATGCCGAAGGCATTGCCGAGTACGACGTTGGCGGTCTTCCGGCCGACACCCGGCAGAGTCACCAACTCCTTCATGCGCTTCGGCACTTCGCCATCGAACCGCTCGGTTAGTGCAGCCCCAAGTTTGATCAACGTGTCGGTCTTGGCCCGAAAGAACCCGGTTGGCTTGAGGAGTTCTTCAAGTTCGGCTCGGTCAGCGGCAGCGTACGCGGCGGCGTGCGGATAGCGAGCGAAGACCACAGGTGTCACCAGATTGACCCGCTTATCGGTGCTCTGCGCGGAGAGAATCGTTGCGACAAGGAGTTCCAGCGGGTTGCCGAAATCAAGCTCAGTGTGTGCATCGGGATAGGTGGCTGCCAAAATGCGGTTCATGGCACGTGCTCGGCGAACCAGTGCTGTGCGTGATTTGTCGAAGGGAACGGTCTGAGCTTGATCAGCGACATCAGATGTCAACTCAGTGTCCCTCATTTCGGGCGCCGCCTGACCTGCTCGAACTCATGTCATCACAGTAGTTGACAGCCACGTTTGGGCCCTGACGTTGCAGACCATTCAACGGTAGCCTTGCCATCGAGAACAGATCAGGGAGGGCGAGTGGATCCGGAAGTCCTGAAGAAGGCACCGCTCTTCGCTGGATTAGAGGACGAAGCCGCGACTGCACTCTCCTCTGCGATGGGCAGCCTCCACCTCAATAAAGGCGATGTGCTTTTCCACGAAGGTGACTCCGAAGACCGGCTTTACATCGTGGTCAGCGGCAAGATCAAGTTGGGTCGCAGCGGATCTGCCGGACGAGAGAATCTGCTTGCCGTTCTCGGTCCGGGGCAGATGTTCGGCGAGCTTTCTGTTTTCGATCCAGGACCACGCTCAACCACTGCCACAGCGGTTACCGCGTGCGAGTTGCGCACACTGGAACACGATGAGCTGATTCCCTGGTTGACCGGCCGACCAGAGGTTGCTCAAGGCTTGCTTGGCCAGCTCGCTGCGCGACTCCGGCGGGCCAACGATGTGGTGGCTGATCTGGTCTTCTCCGATGTCCCAGGTCGGGTCGCCAAGCAGCTGTTGGAGCTGGCGCAGAGGTTCGGTGACAAACGCGACGACGGTATGCATGTGCATCATGACCTGACCCAAGAGGAGCTGGCCCAGCTTGTTGGTGCCTCGCGCGAGACGGTCAACAAAGCTCTCGCCGACTTTGCCGCTCGCGGTTGGATCCGTTTGGAACCGCGCTCGGTGACCATCCTCGATGTTGAGCGGGTGGAGCGCAGGGCGCGATAGCCCGACCCACGCAATAAATCCCCAGAAAAATCACCAAAAAATGGAGCCCCGGCTCGCACGTTCAACCTTTACGGGTACGTGCGAGCCGGGAAGCCAGGCCCATTACGATCAAGCGCAGAACGATCAAGTGCAGACCAATCAAGCAGAACAATCACGCAGTGCCGAGTGTCACATCGACAGTCTGCGGAGCGCCGCCATCACGGATGAAGGTCACCGTGACTGTTGTCCCGGGCGAATAGAACCGGGTGGCGGCGATCAGGCCGTCGGTAGTGGTGGTGTGGAAGCCGTTGATCATGGTGACCACGTCACCAGCATGCAGACCCGCCTTCTCAGCAGGACCGCCGCTGACGACCTCACCCAGCGGAACCCCTGTCGAGCTGGGCAGTTCCGAATCAGAACCGGTCAAGCTCACACCGAGCTGCGCGTTACTGGTTTTGCCGGTGGTGATCAGGTCATTCGCCACCCGGGTGGCAACCTCGGACGGGATGGCAAAGCCGATGCCGATGTTGCCTGATTGGCCGCCGTCCGGACCAGAGCTGGTGCCGGCAATCGCGGAGTTGACGCCAACCACGTCACCATTGAGATTGACCAGCGGACCACCGGAGTTGCCCGGATTGATCGCGGCGTCTGTCTGGACAGCGAGGTAGACCGCGTCATTGTTGGTACCTGAACGAACCGGCCGGGCAGTGTTGGACACAATGCCGCTTGTCACCGACTCTGAGAGTCCGAGCGGTGCGCCCGCGGCGACAACGGTCTGGCCGACCTGAAGATCAGTGGAGTTTGCGAAGGTGACCGGGTTGAGATCATTAACCCCGTCGACCTTGATCACCGCAAGATCATTCAGTTCAGATGTTCCGATGATCTTGGCAGTGGCAGTCGTGCCGTTATGGAAGGTCACTGTGATGTTCCCACCACTGCCGGCACCTGCGACGACGTGGTTGTTGGTCAGGATGTGCCCATCCTTATCAAGGACCATGCCGCTGCCGATACCGCTGCCGTTGGATGCCTGCACTGAAATCGTCACCAGCGACGGCTCGATCTTTGCAGCCGCGGCCGCGACTGTACCGTCAAGCGTCGGACTCGGCGCTGCGGCACTTGTCACGTTGACAGATGCCGGGTTGTGATCGACCAGGTAGGCGTACGAACCGATTCCGGCCCCAGCGCCCAGCACGGCAGCGATGGCCGCCCCGCCGATCAATGCGCCAACTCTGCGCTTCGGCCGCTGGAAACCAGTGGCCGGAATCGGGGCGAGCGGAGGCACACCCGCCGGTGCCGGGAAGTCGGCCGCGGTATAACCGGGGTACGGACCATTCGGCAGGACGACGGTGGGTTCATCATTCGAGCCCGGAGTGTGGGGGCCTCGGAAGTCTGGGGTGTATGTAGTGCCTGGCTGCTCGTTCGTATTCATGATTCGAGATTCGCTCAGGACCCTATGAGGATCCTGTGCGATGCGCATGAGCTCACTGAGCGTTCTGCGCTGCGCCCAGGCATGGCACGGCCGCAGCGGGCTCAGCGCTTATCCATGTACTTCCAAGTACTCCAGTTGGGCGCGAACGGACTGCTCGGCCGCCGGCCACAAACTGCGGTCGACATCGGCGTATACCCGGGCCACCACTTCACCCGGTGTACGGTCCCCAGCAGCCAGCGCGGCCCTCACCTGATCGAGTCGCTCGTGCCGGTGCTGGCGATAGAACGACAGCCACGCAGCCGGGTCGGTGACGACCGGCCCGTGCCCGGGGAGCAGCTCAACGACGCTGCGTGTGGTGACCAGGTTTTCGAGGAGGTCGAGCGAGTCGAAGTACGCCGCAAGATCACCGTCGGGATAAGTGATCACAGTCGTGCCACGGCCCAAAACCATGTCACCGGTAATCAGCCGGTTGACCCGATCAGGGCCGGAGAGCAATAACGAACGGGAATCGCTGGTGTGACCGGGCGTGGCAAGCACCTCAAGGGTGATCGCGCCCAACCTCAGCTGCATTCCAGCGTCGAAACCATCGGCACCGATGCGAAACTGCGGATCGGCGGCGCGCACCCCGCATCCGGCCTGCTCGGCGAGCATTCCGGTGCCTTCAGAATGATCAAGATGGCGATGCGTCAGAATGATCATGATCAACCGCGACCGGCAAGCGGTCAAGACGGCTTGGAGATGAGACTCGATTGCCGGTCCTGGGTCAATGACCACAGCAGCAGAATCGGCATCGGCGATGACCCAGGTGTTGGTCCCATCCAGCGTCATCGGACCTGGGTTTGGAGCACGGATGAGCTGGATGTAGGACGCATCCGAACCAGCGGCAGACATCATGACGTCTTGCGAGAATCTGGCTGGGGATAACGGAATTGCCAACCGCTTTCGGTCTCCACCAGCTGGGGCAGTACTGGCTCAATCTGCCGATCCGTCGCATGGTTGATCACCTCAGCAACGGTCACAAGATCGGCAAGTTCGATCAAGATCGACATGGTCGGCGGCAACATCTTGATCAATCCCGAGCGCTCGGCAGTCAGCGCCTGCTGTGGAGTCGACCACTCTGCGAGATCGGTTTCACCGGAGATGTCGATGGCCTCTTGATCAGCAGGCATCGCTGCCACATAGAACCATGTGTCGTAACGACGCGGCTCGATCTCCGGTGTAATCCAGCGCGCCCAAGGGAGGTCGGCCGCGGCTAAGAGAACTCCGGTCTCCTCTGCGGTCTCGCGGACCGCGCAGCGACGAAGCGGATCGAGACCGCCCTTAGCATCGCTAGGATCTAGCAGACCACCCGGAAAAACCACCATTGAGGCGGCAAAGGACATTCGCGCATGGCGGTGCAATAGATAGGTCTCAACGCCGTGCTGATGGTCCCTAAGCAAGATCACGCTGGCGGCGGAAGCCGGCACGCTTGGCACCGAATCCCCGGTCCAGTTGGCTGCGCGCTGCAACATACTTGCCGGCACCTCTGGCCTCAGCCGAGCCAACACGTCGTAGGAGTGCGACGGCATGAGGCCTCGTTCTACAGCGGCTCAAAGATCGGCGTCGAGCCGACGGCAACAACAAGCTCAACTTCGACCGGTGCGTCAAGTGGAAGGACTGCGACGCCAACGGCACTGCGCGCGTGATGACCTGACTGGCCGAAGACATCTCCCAGCAGCTGGCTCGCCCCATTGGCGATCAGCGGCTGATCGGTGAATCCCGGCGCGCTCGCAACATAGACGGTCACCTTGACAATCCGGTTGATCGCATCGAGCTCACCGGCGATATCAACTACCGCCGCCAGTCCGTTGAGCTGTCTCTTATACACATCTGACGCTGCCGACGATATCC
>JBKPEY010000590.1:0-2961 GCA_046744405.1 Actinomycetota bacterium | reverse complement strand
CCCTTCACAAAGCTCTGGGCGCACGAGCGCTCCGCTGGTCGTCGCCATCATCGGGGCCGGCCCATCGGGGATTTACGCCGCCGAGGCCCTGAGCCAGCAGACCGACCCTGCCGTGGAGATTGCAATTATCGACCGGCTCCCGGTGCCATTCGGCCTCGTCCGCTACGGCGTGGCGCCAGATCATGAGTCGATTCGATCGATTCGCAATACCCTCGAGCGGACGTTGGAGAAGCCATCGGTCCGTTTCTTGGGCGATGTAACGATCGGCGCCGACCTCAGCATTGCCGAACTTCGGGAATCCGTCGACGCTGTGATCTACGCGTACGGGGCAGGCACTGACCGGCGGCTGGAGATCCCGGGCGAGCACTTGCCGGGCAGCTTCGCCGCGGCTGAGCTCGTCGCCTGGTATTGCGGGAATCCCGATACCCATCCAGACGACGGCCAGCGCCGCGGCACAGATCATCTGGTAGCTGCTGAGATCGATGAGTTGATCACTCGATCCCTCAGTGCCGTGGTCGTCGGCGTCGGTAACGTCGCCCTCGATGTAGCGCGCATCTTGATCAAATCGGTTGATCAGCTGACCGACAGCGACATGGCTGAGGAAGTATTGGAATCCCTTTCTCACAAGAGCATCACCGATGTCCACGTGCTCGGCCGACGGGGACCTGCATACACGTCGTTTACGACCAAAGAGCTTCGGGAGATGGGCGAAATCGACGACGTGGACGTGATCGTGAACCCTGCGGATCTGCAGCTGGATCCGTCGAGCGAGGCCGTCGTCCAGCAGAACAAGGTAGCGGCCCGCAACATGGTCGTGTTTCAGGACTGGGCGGCGCGATCACTGACCGGCGCCGCTAAGCGCATTCGCTTCCACTTCTGGACTCGGCCGACGATGATCATGGGCAAGGAGCGAGTGACTGCCGTCGAGATCGAGCGGACCATGATCAATTCCGAAGGTTACGTGGTTGGTGTTGGCGACCGACAGAGCCTTGCGGCCGATCTCGTCGTTCGTTCGGTCGGCTACCGCGGGCTGCCACTGTCTGAGGTTCCTTTCGACGCAAATACCTGCCGCGTCCCGCACGCTGAAGGACGAGTGATCCGCGATGGTGCATTCTCGCCGGGCGAATACGTCACAGGATGGATCAAGCGCGGACCAACCGGTGTCATCGGTACCAACAAGTCCGATGCGGTCGAGACGGTGACATCGCTGCTGGCCGATGTACGCAACGGTGCGATCCAGGCCCATGGGCGGTCGGGGAAGCTTGATCGGCTACTCGCAGAACGCGGGATTTCTCCGCTCGACATGCCGGCATGGCATCGGATCGACGCTGCGGAGATCGAACTCGGCACCAAACATGGGCGATTGCGCACTACGCTCGCGCATCGCAGGCAGCTGCTCGCTGCGGCTGAATCGGATAGTGACAACCTCATCTAGACGCGACCGGTCAGAATGGGCCGCGTGACAGCAAATGAGGGCGGTTCTCGCCGATTCGGCGGTCCTAGCAGCGGCGTGTGGTGTGACGACGCCAGCGCGGGCATGGCTGCACGGTTGGCTCGGCTCGGCTTCGATTGGGTATGCCTCGACATGCAACATGGCAGGTATTCGCGTACCGAAGTTCTTGAGGCGGCACGCGGCTTTCCGTTGGAGCTCACAGAGCTGGTCGTGCGGGTTCCCTCCTGCGACTTCACCGCCATCGGCGCAGCACTGGACGCCGGAGCGCACGCAGTGATCGTCCCGCAGGTCGAATCAGCGACGCAGGCGCAGCAAGCCGTGGCAGCGACCTACTATCCACCAGCCGGCGAGCGCAGTTGGGGCCAATTCGGGCGTATCTGGGGCGGTGCGACGTTGACGGCCGAGGAGGCCAACAGCAGCATTACCTGCGCTGTGATGATCGAGTCTGCCGGCGCACTGTCAGCTGTCGAGGAGATTGCCGCAGTCGAAGGCGTCGGTCAGCTGTTCGTTGGGCCTTACGACCTCTCGCTCTCGTTGGGGAGCACTGTTCAGGCGCTGCTCGATGATGACTCCGAGAACAGCCCGCTGGCACGCATCGTGCAGGCGGCGGGGACGTACGGACGCACCGTGGGTGGGTTTGCCGGTACGCCTGAAATGGCGGAGCGTTTTCGGGCCCGCGGCATTACCTGCCTCGCCGTGGCGACCGATCTTTGGATCACCGCTGAGGGTGCTCGCACGGCCCTGGGTTGATCAGCCAAGAGTCCTTGACTTGAGTCGACGTCAGCGTGGCTCGTAGGTCGCGATGATCACACCCTTGGAGGTTGTCACGCTGTCGACGAGTTCAAGGTCAATACCTGGTCCGCGCTCGTTGAACAGGCGACGACCTTGCCCTAGTACCAAAGGGTGGATGAGCAGCACATATCGGTCAATCAACCCGTCCGCTAACAGTGACCTCACTAGATGGGCGCTGCCGACGATGCCGAGGTCCGACTGAGACTTGAGGTTCGCGACGGTTGCCGCTGGATCGCCGGATAGCAAGATCGAGTTCTGCCAGGGGAGTGGTTCAGAAAGGGTGGTGGAGACGACGTACTTCGTTGCCGCGTTCAAGTGCGGCGTGAACGGGTTGTCGGTCTGCTTTGGCCAGTACCCGTAGAAGTCCTCATACGTGCGGCGGCCGAGGAGCATCGCTCCTGAAGACGACATGGCCTCAGCCATCCGCTGGGCCATGATCTCGTCGTTGTACGGCACTGCCCATCCGCCTCGATCGAAGCCGCCACGGGTGTCTTCATCTGCTCTGCCGGGAGCCTGAATGACTCCATCCATCGAGATGCTCAAAGTAGCCGTAACACTCGGCACGATCTCCTCCTTTTCCATAACCAAGCTGACCTTGCTGGAGAGCAGCAGGCGGTTTGACCCGGTTAGGAGCGCCCGCGTACCCTTGACCCTCGGTGCGCACGCTTCGGCGCGCGCTGGTGTGTGCCCTCAAAGCCTTGTTGTCCCTCAAAGCC
>JBKPEY010000310.1:0-2580 GCA_046744405.1 Actinomycetota bacterium | reverse complement strand
GGCGATCAGCGTGATCGTCGGATCACCTCGTGAACAAGATCAAGAACTGATCGTCACCGCCGAGGCGGCACTTGCCGCGGGTATCGAGGCGGCACTGCCGGGAAACAAGATCGGTGACATCTCGTTCGCGATCGCCAGGGTGGGCGCGCAGGCCGGTTACAAGATCAACACTGAGTTCGGTGGGCACGGCGTGGGCCGCACCATGCACGGCGATCCGCACGTACCCAACAATGGCCGTAGAGGTCGTGGGCTGGTCTTGCGGCCGGGGCTTGTGATCGCAATCGAGCCGTGGTTTCTGGCCGGTACGGACAAAATCTATACCGATCCGGACGGCTGGACTCTGCGGAGCCGGGACGGTTCCCGGGGCGCACATGCAGAGCACACCGTGGCGATTACAAACGACGGACCGGTAATCCTGACCGCGCGCTGACGTGCGTACAAGGTCACCAAAAGTGGAGACGTTCCCGCGGGAACGTCTCCATCAAATTGGGGTTCGGCCGCCTAACTGAAGGCAGAAGTCAGCGGCGAGACTTGGCCGTGTCCTGCAACTTGCGAAGGCCGTCCTTAATCTTCTGCTGGTTCTCAGGCTTGGACAGTTCACGTTGGGCGACCTGTAGCAGCTTGGCGACCACCGCAGCCTTCAGAATGCCCTTGACGAAGTTCATAGTTCTCCAAATCAACGTGGGGACAGTGCAACCGAGGTTAGCGACGGTCCCCAAGTAAATACCTAAGTTGCGGCCGAAACCCGGGCAATTTCAGTGAACGGTAGGGGACAGTCCTCAGTGGTCGCACAGACCATCAGGTCCTCGCAGCCCACTTCCAGAGCCGTGACCAAGGTGGCGCGGATGACTTGCAGATCATCGATGCGGGCATCGATCTCAGCGATTTTGGCTGCGGCGTGAGCTTGCAAGCCAGCATCGACACGACCATGACGATGACGTCCAGTCTGCAGAAGATCAGCCACCTCGTCGAGAGTGAAGCCCAGCCGCTGCGCTGCCTTGATCACTCGTAGCCCTGTGACCGCCTCAGGCGGATAGAGCCGATGACCGCCAGGGCTGCGGTTCGGCTCGGCCAGCAATCCACGACGTTCGTAGTACCTCAGGGTTTGCGAATTCACTCCGGCCGCGGAAGCTACCTGAGCGCTGCGCATTGCCGAGGGCAGCCGCGTGCTCATTGCGTATCCTCGCTGATCGCAGCAATAGCATGATCAGCCAGGGCATCGAGTACGTCGTCCCGGTTCGCCGGTACCCGGACCTGGAGCACGAGGTGATCTTGATCGAGCCCCTCAATCGTGGATTCGAAGAACGAGCAGCACGCTGACTCTCGAGCCACGAGGTCCGACATCTGGGCGTGCAGGCCGTCATCGTTTGCAAAACTGAACTTGAGTCGATGCGGCCCAATCCTGTGTGGCGAAATAACCTGGCGGCGAAAGAGCTCGACAAACTCCATCAAGCGCATCGGCTGAGCTGCGCTCGGCAGCGTGCAGAAATCCCCAATTGGCAGTGCAATTGGCAGTGCATTCACGTTTTTGAGGTTAACCCTGTACCTACGTACCGGATACAACCCTAAGTGCGCCAGCAGCCCCAGCGTGCGACACGTCGAGTGTCATCTAACGAAATCTAAGGAATGCGCTAGATGGGCTGATACGGTCCGAGACGTGGACCCGGTGCGGAACCCGTACGCGCCCGGGGCAGGCCAACGCCCACCAGAGCTAGCCGGCCGTGACGCGGAGCTCGCCGCATTCGATGTCGCCTTGGAACGCGTGGAGCGGGGCAGACCGGAGCGCAGCCTGATACTGACCGGGCTACGAGGCGTCGGCAAGACGGTCCTCCTCAATGCACTGCGCTCCAAGGCGCTGGACCGGGGATGGGGTACCGGAAAGGTGGAGGCTCGACCTGACACGAGCCTCCGCCGACCGTTGACCGGTGCGCTGCACGCGGCCGTACGGGAGCTGTCGGTACGCCACCGAGCTCCGGATCGGGTAAGCCAGGTGCTCGGGACGCTCAAGGCCTTCGGACTGCGTAGCAATCCGCGCGGTGGCAAGCTGATCGAGCGCTGGACCCCGGCAATCGACGGGCCGCCCTCCTCCGGACGTGCTGACTCCGGTGACATGGAGATCGACCTGTTGGAGCTGCTGACCGATGTCGCCAGCCTCGCTTCCGACGTCGGTGTTGGCGTCGCGGTGTTTATCGACGAAATGCAGGACCTGACGCCGGAGGATGTCTCGGCACTCTGTGCGAGCTGCCACGAGCTGTCACAGACCGGCGCGCCGCTGATGATCGTTGGTGCCGGGCTGCCACACCTGCCGAGCGTGCTCTCGGCGTCGAAGTCGTACTCCGAACGCCTTTTCCGTTATGTCCGCATCGACCGACTGGACTCGGCCGGGGTAGAACGCGCATTACTTGCTCCAGCCCAACGTGAGGGTGCCACGTGGTCGGCCGAGGCCCTCAACGCGATGGGCGCCACCTCTGGTGGCTATCCCTACTTTGTCCAGGCTTACGGGAAATCTGCCTGGGACCATGCGCCCGGCTCGCCCATCACCGCCGCCGACGTTGCGGTGGCTGCACCGGAGGCCGAGGC
>JBKPEY010000366.1:0-1447 GCA_046744405.1 Actinomycetota bacterium | reverse complement strand
GATTGGATCGACCTCTATCAGCTTCACCGTCCCGACCCGGGCACCGATGTCGAGGAGTCGCTGAGCGCTCTGACTGACCTACAGCGCCAGGGCAAGATCCGTGCGTTTGGCTCCTCGACCTTCCCGGCACCGGAGATCGTTGAGGCGCAGTGGGTTTCGGAACGCCGTGGCCTCGGCCGCTTCGTGACCGAACAGCCGCCATATTCGATCTTGGTACGCGGAATCGAAGCGGATGTATTGCCGGTGACCGAGAAGTACGGAATGGGAGTCATTCCGTGGAGCCCGCTTGCCGGAGGCTGGTTGACCGGCCGCTATCGCAAGGGCGAAGACGTGCCTGAGTCGCGTCGGGCCCAGCGGCTTCCCGGTCGTTACGACATGAGCAAACCCGAAAATCAGGCGAAGCTCGATGCCGTCGAGGAGCTCGCGCTGCTGGCCGAGGACGCGGGCATCACACTGATCCACCTCGCGCTGGCCTTCACCCTCGCTCATCCTGCGGTTACATCTCCAATCATCGGGCCGCGGACGATGGAGCAACTCGAGTCGCAGCTCGGCGCTGTGGATGTGACGCTGAGCGAGGACATCCTTGATCGGATCGACAAGATCGTTCCGCCGGGAGTCACACTCAACCGTGAAGCCGACTCCGGCTATCTGCCGCTCCCCTTGCGCGAGCCGACCCTGCGCCGCCGTCGGACGGCCTAGTCTCCGGCCTGCTCGATCATGTAGCCATCGTGTTCGACGGGTTCGACGTCCAGTGGTTCGACGTCGCCGAGTCTGTGCAGCTCCGCGTCCGGCTCGGTGGCAGCGGTCCGGCCATCGTCTTATTGCATGGCCACCCCCGCACCCATACGACGTGGTTTCGAGTGGCACCCATGCTGGTCAAGGGCGGTTTCAGCGTTGTGTGTCCGGATTTGCGCGGTTATGGCAAGTCGACGGCGCCGCCACCGCGGCCCGACCACTCACAGGCATCCAAACGCGAGATGGCCGCCGACGTGGCAGAGGTGATGTCGCGGATTGGTCACCAGCGGTATGCGGTCGTGGGTCATGACCGCGGCAGTTATGTCGCGTTCCGCCTCGCGATGGACTACCAGGACCGTATTACTCATCTTGTGGCACTTGATTGCGTTCCTATCGGCGAAGCCCTGCGGCGGGCGGATGCCAGATTCGCCCTCGCGTGGTGGCACTGGTTCTTCTTCGCCCAGCCAGGCAAGCCCGAAAGGGCGATTCAGTCCGACCCCGACGCCTGGTACAGCACCGGACCCGAACAGCAAAGCCGGATGGGGTCGGAGAACTACGACGACTACTACAGCGCCATTCACAATCCGGTCGTGGTGGTCGCGATGCTTGAGGATTATCGGGCTGGAATCGGTGTCGACCGGGCTGCCGACGATGAGGACCGGACTCGTGAGCGCAGAGTCGCCTGCCCGACCTTGGTGGCCTGGTCCGCACA
>JBKPEY010000359.1:0-8319 GCA_046744405.1 Actinomycetota bacterium | reverse complement strand
CGGATGAGCCGGATGTAGGACGCATCCGAACCCGCGGCAGACGTCATGGTGCCTCGCCAGAATGTGGCTGCGAATAACGGAATTGCCAACCGCTATCGGCCTCCACCAGCTGGGGCAGCACCGGCTCAATCTGCCGATCCGTCGCCAGGTTGATCACCTCGGCAACGGTCGCAAGATCGGCAAGTTCGATCAAGATTGACATCGTCGGCGGCAGCATCTTGATCAATCCGGAGCGCTCGGCGGCCAGTGCCGCCTGTGGCGTCGACCATTCTGCGAGATCCGTCTCACCGGAGATGTCGATGGCCTCTTGATCAGCAGGCATCGCCGCAACATAGAACCACGTGTCGTATCGGCGCGGCTCGATCTCCGGGGTAATCCAGCGCGCCCAAGGGAACAGGTCGGCCTCGGCCAACAGAACTCCGGTTTCTTCTGCGGTCTCGCGGACCGCGCAGCGACGAAGCGGATCGAGACCGCCTTCAGCGTCGGCCGGATCGACCCGACCGCCCGGAAATACGACCATTGATGCGGCGAAGGGCATGCGTGCATGGCGGTGCAATAAATAGGTCTCGAAGCCGTGCGGATGATCGCGAAGCAAGATCACGCTGGCGGCGGAAGCCGGCACACTTGGAACCGAATCCCGGGTCCAGTTGGCTGCCCGCTGCAGCATGCCTGCCGGCACATCTGGCCTCAGCCGAACCAACACGTCGTAAGAGTGGGACGGCATGAGGCCTCGTTCAGAGCGGCTCAAAAGTCGGCGTCGAGCCGACGGCAACCACAAGCTCGACTTCGACCGGTGCATCAAGTGGAAGGACTGCGACGCCGACAGCACTGCGCGCGTGGTGACCTGCCTGGCCGAAGACGTCTCCCAGCAGCTGGCTCGCACCATTGGCGATCAGCGGCTGATCGGTGAATCCCGGCGCGCTCGCGACGTACACGGTTACCTTGACAATCCGGTTGATCGCATCGAGTTCACCGGCAATATCAACTACCGCCGCCAGCCCATTGAGGGCTGCGATTTGAGCACACTCGACCGCCTCCTCGACCGATACTTCGGCACCAACCTTGCCGACGGCCCGGAGTGCTCCATTCACCAGCGGCAGCTGGCCAGCGGTATAGACGAGGTCTTCAAACCGCACTGCAGGGACGTACGCCGCCAGCGGCGGCACGACCGCCGGCAAGCTGAGTCCAAGATCAGCCAGCCGTCGCGACGGCAGGGTCACGCACCGGCTCCTGGAGCTGGGATTTGGCGCTTGAGGTAGGCGACCAGATTCTCAGGAGTCGGTCCCGGCACCACCTGGACCAGCTCCCATCCGTCCTGCCCCCAATTATCCAGGATCTGCTTGGTCGCGTGCACCAACAGCGGCACCGTCACGTACTCCCATTTCGTCATAAGCCCTCACTCTAGAGGCCTTAGCTGGAGCCAAACCCTTTATGCACAAAGACAGAACGGGTGGCCGCTCGGATCCAGGAAGACGATGAAGTCTGGCGCGTGGTCGCCGTTGGTAGCGCGACGAGCACCGATGGATTCGGCGTACGCCACCGCTTCATCCAAATCATCCACGTGGAGATCGAGATGGAACTGTTGCGGCACTGCATTGTCGGGCCAGGTTGGGGGCTTGTGATTCATAGCCAGTTGGAAGGCGATCTTGGTGCCGGAATCGCCGCCGATGGTGATCCAATCATCCTCGCTCTCCTCGATCCGCCAGCCGAGCAAGGTGGTATAGAACTCGGCTAGGCGCGGCGGGTCGTCGGTGTCCAGTACCACCTCGCCGACGCTAATGTTCGGGCGCGATGAGGCTGAGGCGGCCGAGCCCGGCTCGGCGTTCGTGTCAGATGTAGAGGTCATGCCCCCATCCTGCAGGTTGCGACTGACAGTTTCTGTTCGGGGAGCGCCAGTACATTGGGCCGGGTGAAGATCGGCATCCTCGGCGGGACCGGCCCGCAGGGCCGTGGTCTGGCTCGACGACTGGCTGCAGCTGGGCATGAGGTAGTGATCGGCAGCCGAGCGGCCGAGCGAGCCCAAAAGATAGCCGCCGAGTACGCCGAGACGGGAGGCGCCGGTCGGATCTTTGGCGCCAACAACTCCGACGCCGCGGCCGCCGACCTGGTCATTGTCACGGTGCCTTACGACGGTCACGCCGCATTGCTGTCCTCTCTGACGAACGAGCTGGCCGGAAAGATCGTGGTCGACTGCGTCAACCCGCTCGGCTTCGACAAGCAGGGACCGTTCCCGCTGCCCATCGCGGCCGGCTCGGCAGCCGAGGAGGCTCAGCGACTACTGCCCGGCTCCACAGTGATCGCCGCGTTCCATCACGTCAGCGCCGTGCTGCTCGACGACCCAAGCCTCGATCACTTCGACGACGATGTGCTGGTTCTCGGTGAGGACCGTGAGGCCATCGCGGTGGTTTGCGAACTGGCCTCAGCGATCCCGGGTGCACGCGGCATCTATGCCGGACGGCTGCGTAATGCCGGTCAGGTCGAGGCCCTCGCCGCCAATCTCATTGCCATCAACCGGCGTTACAAAACCCACGCCGGCCTCACCGTCACAGGCCTGCCGTGACTCCCCGGCACACCTGGCACATCATCAGCGGAAAGGGGGGTACGGGCAAAACCACTATCGCCGGCGGCCTGGCATGCGCTCTTGCGACCAGTGGCCGCCGCGTTCTGATCTGTGAGGTGGAGGGGCGGCAGGGTATTGCCGAGCTGTTCGACGTACCGCCATTAACTGGTGCTGAAGAACGCCGCATCAGCCGTACGCCCGCAGGCGGCACTGTCTACGGCTTGGCGATCGATGCCGAGGACGCGTTAATGGAATACCTCGACACCTTTTATCACCTCGGCATCGCCGGCAAAGCTCTCGATCGTTTCGGAGCCGTTGACTTCGCCACCTCGATCGCACCTGGATTACGAGACGTACTACTCACCGGCAAGGTGTACGAGGCGGTCCGGCGCAAGATCAAAAATCGTCCGAACGCGTACGACGCCGTCGTCCTGGATGCCCCGCCGACAGGCCGAATCGCACAGTTTCTCAATGTGCATGCAGCCGTTGCCGGGTTGGCCAAGGTCGGGCCCATCCGTAATCAGGCCGATTCGATCATGCGGTTGTTGCGATCGGCGACTACGACGGTGCACCTGGTGACGCTGCTCGAAGACATGCCGGTCACCGAAACCGAGGAGGCCGCCGCCGCGCTGCGGCCGACCCAAATCAGGATCGGCACCGTGATCGAGAATATGGCGACGCCAACTCCATTGAATGATGATCAGATCCAGGCGGCAGCAGCCGGATCGGTGATCTTGAAGGTTCCAGGCCTGACGGTCAAGCAGAACAAGGCCTTAGCCACCGAGTTCGCGATCGAGGCCGCCCGTACTCTCCAGGAACAGCAGCGCCACGATCGCCTGACAGCGCTGGGCCTTCCCCTAATTCAGATTGCATTTGATCATGAAGGCATCGACGAAGGTGCGATCTTCGCGATCGCCGAGCAGCTGACCGATCAGATGAACCTGGAGGCAGCGTGACCGAACACGATCAGGCGAAGGCGTCGGCTGAGCTGCCCAAGGCGCACTTGGCAGTGCCCTTCCTCGACATCGACAAGATCATCGGTGACCGGGAAACCAAGATCATCATTTGCTGTGGCTCGGGCGGCGTCGGCAAGACCACCACTTCCGCTGCAATCGCACTACGCGCTGCTGAGGCAGGCCGCAAGGTCGTGGTCTTGACCATCGACCCGGCACGGCGGCTGGCCCAATCCCTCGGCGTGGGTGAGCTGGAGAACACACCTCGCCCAGTGCGCATGATCGACACCTCGGCCGGCGGCAGCTTGGACGCCATGATGCTCGATATGAAAGGCACCTTCGACGACGTGGTGATCGCACATTCCACGCCCGAGAAGGCGGAAGCGATGTTGCAGAACCAGTTCTACGTGGCGTTGTCATCGGAGTTCTCGGGAACCCAGGAATACATGGCCATGGAGAAGCTTGGCCAGCTGCACAGCGAGGCTGAGGCCCACGGCACCTGGGACCTGATTGTGGTGGATACTCCGCCGGCACGCTCAGCGCTGGACTTCCTGGACGCCCCCGAACACCTCAGCTCACTGCTCGATGGGCGGTTTCTGCGCTTGCTGTTGCCGCCGGCCCGCGGACCGCTACGGCTGATGAGCGCGGGTTTCGGCATGGTGTCCGCAGTGATCACCAAGATTCTCGGCGCCCAGATCATCAACGACGTCAAGACGTTCGTGCGCGCGTTCGAGGCGCTTTTCGGCGGATTCCGCCAACGCGCGACGGCGACCTTCCAGCTGCTGTCATCGCGTCACAGCATCTTCTTGGTCGTCGCGACTCCACAGCATGACGCACTTCGCGAGGCCGCGTACTTTGTGGACCGGCTCACCGAGGAAGGCATGCCCATCTCGGGCATGGTGATCAACCGGGTGCACAGCAGTGCGCTGGCGCTCTCGCCAGAGCGGGCGCTAGCTCTTGCCGAGGATCTTGCCGACACCTCAGCCGGACTGGAGATCGAGGCGCTCCGACGTCATGCGAACCATATGCGGCTGATCGCAGCCGAGAGGCGCCAGATTGAGCGCTTTGCCTCCGCGCGACCGACCGTGGCGCAGACCCAGGTTCAGGCCTTGCCGACCGACGTTACCGATCTCTCGTCGCTCCGGCGTGTCGGCGTGTTCTTGGCCGACAAGGATTGAGAGCTGTCCGACTTCGGCTGGGCTGCCGACTGCTGGCTGGTGTTGCCAAGGAGGACCGACCTCCAAGACTTCACGTCGCTGCGCTGACGGAGCAGGAGTCGCCGCTCCCGTTCGGTCATGCCCCCCCAGACACCCCACTCGATCCGGTTGTCCAGAGCCTCGGCCAGGCACTCGAAGCGCACCGGGCACCCCGAGCACACCAGCCTGGCTCGTTTTTGGTCCGACGCCTCAGGGAACAGAGCATCTTCCATCCCCCGGCACTTGGCGCGCATGGTCCAGTCTTCACGTTGCACTGCAGGCACGCTGCATCTCCCCTGTTCGTGAACCTTCGCCGTGCCGGGCATTTCCCCGGCCCGTCTGGCACGGCGGTATGACACGCTACGCACGGCGCCTTCGGAACCGCCAGATGCGTATCCCGATGTTTGCCGTTTTGTGACATTTCGTTGCTTGACAATTCAAGCAAACCTGCTCTCAGGTCACTATTTGGTATCAGTACGTGACTGAGTAGGGGTAGGTCGCTCCCTTAGGCTTGTACCCGTGCCGTTTACGCCGAAGCGCATGGGGAGCCTCGCGTACTCGCTAGTCATGTTCCTCGTCGTCAGTGTCCTGGCCGGTGTTCTGGTCGCAGGGCTGTTCATCCCTTTCGCCGGTATGGCGGGGGTGACCAGCAGTGCGGCAGCCGCCGAGTTGGAGAGCTTGCCAGCTGAGCTTTCCACGCCTGCGCCAGCGACTCGGAGCAAGGTGCTGATGGGCAACGGCAAGACCTTGGCGTACTTCTACGACGAGAACCGAATCCCGGTGAAGTTGAAGGACATCGCGCCAATCATGCGGCAGGCGCAGATTGCCATTGAGGACCACCGCTTCTTTGAGCACGGCGCCTTGGACTTCAAGGGCACCATGCGGGCGCTGGTGCGGAACTCCGCCGCTGGCGGCACTACCCAAGGCGGATCCTCGATCACTCAGCAGTACGTCAAGATGGTGCAGATCGAGACGTGCCAGGCCAAGGGCGACAGCGAGTGCGTGCGTGAGGCGCAGGAGCCGACCGTGGAGCGCAAGATTCGCGAGCTGCGGTATGCGATCGCGATGGAGAAGAAGTTCAACAAGGATCAGATTCTCGAGCGTTACCTCAACATCGCCTACTACGGCGAGGGCGCGTACGGAGTCGAGGCTGCGGCTCGGCATTACTTCTCCAGCAAAGCCTCCAAGCTCACGCTGGCTCAGGCGGCCATGCTGGCTGGTCTGGTACAGAATCCCGACACCAACAATCCGGTACGCAATCCCAGCGCCGCCCTGGACCGACGCGATGTCGTACTCAACCGGATGGCCGAGCTGAAGTTGATCTCGGTCGATCAGGCGCGAGAGGCCAAGAAGGTCGGTTTCAACCAAGACACAGTCAAGAAGACCCGAAACGGTTGTGTCGGTACGCGATATCCATTCCTGTGCGACTACGTACGGCGGACCTTGCTGAAAAGCCCCAGCCTGGGCAAAACCGACGAAGAACGCGAGAACATGATCAACCGCGGTGGATTGGTCATCCAGACCGCGATTGACCCCAAGACCCAAGATCTCGCCCAGCAGAAGGTCAGCTCGGTGGTTGGCCCTCGTGATCCGCTGATCTCGACCATGAACATGATTCAGCCGGGTACCGGTCTGATCATCGCCATGGCGCAAAGCAGGCCAGTGATGGGCAGCGAGGCGAAGAAAGGCCAGACGTACTGGAATCTTGCGGCCGATCCAGCCATGGGCGGCATCCAGGGTTATCAGGCCGGTTCCACCTTCAAGCTCTTCACCCTGGCCGCCGCGCTGGAAAAGGGCATTCCGATCAGTAAGAAGTTCAACGCCAAGTCGCCCTTCAATTTCACCGGCCGGCGTTATACCTCCTGTAAGGGACGCGAGCGCGTCTGGGACCACTGGGTCGTCAAGAACTCGGTAGGACACAGCAAGACCATCGGCATGATGGAAGCGGCCCAGTGGTCGGTGAACACCTACTTCATTCAGCTGGAGCTGGCGACCGGCATGTGCCGGGTCACCAAGATGGCCGAGAGGACTGGTGTCAAGGTCGGGGCCCGCATCGGTCAACCACCGTTGGATATCGTCAAGTGGTATCAGGACAAGCCGTCCTTCACCTTGGGCACCGTCGAGGTGAGCCCGCTTTCCATGGCCGAGGCGTATGCGACCTTCGCAGCGCGCGGCATCCACTGTGATCCGATCATCATTTCCAAGATCACGACACGGTCCGGTAAGAATCTTGATGTGCCCGACGCCAACTGCCGGCGGGTGGTCGATAAGGACGTCGCGGACGGGGTGAACAAAGTCTTGAAGTCCGTGGTCGACAAGGGCACCGGCAAACGGGCCAAGATCTACGACGGCCGTGACATCGCCGGCAAGACCGGAACGATCAACAGCAATGAGGCCGTGTGGTTCTCTGGCTATACACCGGAGATCGCCGGCGTGGCGATGATCTCGGTGGACAACACCAAGAAACCTTTCGCGAAGCGCGGCAAGGGCTACTACCGGCGGGGCGGTGTCAAGGGTTATCGGGTGCCTTCGACTGGTGTCTTCCTGGAGGGCTCGGGTAGTGGCGACGCCGGGATGAAGATCTGGAAGCCGGTCATGCAGAAGTACTTCCAGACAATCCCGAAGACCGGCTTCAACCAGCCACCGCGCAAGATCCAAGTCGGCAAACAGATCAAGGTGCCCAGTCTCAATGGCCTGAGCATTTCGGCCGCAACCCGGAAGCTGGAGCGGATGGGTTTCACTGTTGAGAAGCGCTACACCTACAGCGACAAGGTGCCGAAGTACAGGTTCATGAGTTGGTCGCCTGGGCCTGGGTCATGGATTTCGGAGTTCGGCACGATATACGCGGTGTACTCGAATGGTCGTGATCCCGAGGTCGTTGCCAAGGAGAAGGCTGCCGCAAAGAAGAAGGCGCAGGAAAAGAAGAAGCAGCAGCAGCCACAACCAACGCAGCCACCCACCGTGCCCCCTGGCCCACGCTAGTTGCGATCACCGCCGCTACTTCTGAGTGGGTTGTCAGCGTCTTAACGTGCTATAGCCCTTTCAGACTCTGACAAGTCGCTCTCTGTGATGTTTAGTTGGTCAGCTGACGCTTGACCTCAGCGGCGACAACGCTGCCGTCAGCTCGGCCTTTGGTCTGCGGAGTTACCTGCGCCATGACCTTTCCCATCGCCCTCATGCCGAGCTCTGCGGCTCCGGTGGTGGCGATGGCGTCGGCTACCAAGGCGGCGATCTCGGCTTCGGTCAGCTGTCGGGGCAGGTAATCGGCGAGCACCTTAGACTCCGCATGCTCTTTCTCCGCAAGCTCAGTGCGGCCGGCGTTGGCGTACGCCTCCTCAGCCTCACGGCGCTTCTTGGCCTCCTTGATGACAACGTCAAGGACCTGCTGATCTGACAGCTCAATTGCCTCAGAGCCCGCCACCTCCGCCTCGGTGATCGCCGTCAGGACCATCCGGATCGTGCCAGACCTGACCTTGTCGCGGTCCTTGATCGCATCGGTCAGATCCGAGCGGAGGCGCTCCTTGAGGGTGCTGGGTGCGTCGGACATGGGATCAAGTGTTGCAGCAGTGCGCGCTTGTAGCCTTCTGTTTATGTCTGCGAACCGTGGCGC
>JBKPEY010000350.1:0-11592 GCA_046744405.1 Actinomycetota bacterium | reverse complement strand
GGAAGCGGGCGACTCGCCCGTGGCAGAACCACTGGCAGCACCAGCTGCGGAAGACAAGTAGGAAGGACGCCCAATCATGGCGAAGCTCAGCACTACAGAGCTCCTTGACGCCTTCAAGGAGCTGACCTTGATCGAGCTCAGTGAGTTCATCAAGGAATTCGAGACCACCTTCGGCGTGACCGCGGCCGCTCCGGTAGCCGTTGCCGCCGCAGCTCCGGCCGCCGGTGGCGGCGAAGCGACCCCGGCAGAGGAAGAAGGCAGCGACGAGGTCGATGTCATCCTCGAGGCCGCTGGCGATAAGAAGATCCAGGTGATCAAGGAGGTGCGTACCCTCACCAGCCTCGGTCTGAAGGAGGCCAAGGACCTGGTCGAGGCCGCCCCCAAGGCCGTTCTGGAGAGGGTCAACAAGGAGACCGCAGACAAGGCCCGCGATGCCCTTGAGGCCGCTGGCGCCTCCGTCTCCTACAAATAGAGTCGGTCGCTAAGCCCGCCTGAGTGTGTCCTTTCTCCCGACATGGGGAGGAAGGACACACCTAGACCGACGGAGCCTGGTTCAGCGCGCTGTTGCCAGTGGGAACGTGACTCCAGTGAGCTCTTCGGTGAGCGTCCAGAGCTGCTTTGCCATCTCCACGTCTGAGGCTTCGGCTGAGCGCCCGACGAGGGTCGGATAGCCGCGATGTTCCCCGCGACCGTCCGGGCCGACGTAGCTGGCACCAGACAGATCTTGGGTCGCAGCGAACAAGGTCGGCCGTGCGCCCGCCTCATCGGTCTGCGCGAACAGCCGGTTGCCGATGGCTGCAAATCGGTCCTCCAGCCGGCTCTCACTGCGGAACTGAAGATTGGTCGCCGCATAGCCGGGATGAGCCGCCAAGGCCCGAACCGTCGAACTGGCCTCGGTGAGTCGCCGCTGTAGCTCCAGAGTGAAGAGCAGATTGGCCAGCTTCGACTGCTGGTACGCGCCCCAGCGGCGGTACGAACGGCGTTGCCAGTTCAGGTCGTCCAGAGATATCGATCCACCGCGGTGGGCGTTCGAAGCGACGGTGACAATCCGATCCGTGACGTGCGGTAGCAGCAGGTTGGTCAGGGCGAAATGGCCGAGATGATTCGTCCCGATCTGCAGCTCGAAGCCGTCCGCCGTCCGCCGCTCAGGCGTTCTCATCACACCGGCGTTATTGATCAACACGCTGAGGTCGCCCTGCCATCGGTTGGCGAACCCGCGTACCGAGGCCAGGTCGGCAAGATCGAGTTGGCGAATCTCACAATCACCCGAAATGGACTCCGCGGCGGCCTCGCCCTTAGCCACATCGCGTACGGCAAGTACCACATGCGCGCCCTTCTCGGCCAGCGCTCGGGCTGTGGGTAAGCCGATGCCGCTGTTGGCGCCGGTAATGATGACGGTACGTCCCGCCTGTGATGGCAGGTCGGCGGCGGTCCATCGCGACTGGCTCATGATCTTGGACTGTAGATGCTGACGGCAGTTCTGTCATGATCACCTCTCAGAAAGTGGTCGCGGACAACATCAACTACATGCCAGTCATGTCGTCCGCGACCACTTCCCGGGGGAGGGGAGCGAGCAAGTCTGATGAAATTACGGATCCCTGAGCTCAAACCCTTCCACGGTGTTAAGGGGCAGGCAGATGACCGAGGTGCGTACATCCGAAGGCCAATCCTCTTCAAACGCCGCCTGGTCTATCAGCGGTCTGTGAGTGTTCTCGGCAAGTTCAGCGGTACCGGTCACAGTCACGGTCTCGCGGTGCGCGGCTGGCGTGCCACCGTCGACCGCAAGACTGATCTCAGCGCCAGGCGCGTAGCGCACGATGTCGTTGTAGTCCGGCAGCCGAACCAAGATCTGATCGCCGGCGACGGCGTAAAAAACCACCACTGCGCGATGGCCGCGCCCTGACTGATAGCCCAAGCGGCCTTCATGATGACTGCAGACCCAGGCTTTGCACTCGTGCGGCGACAGCCTCCGCAACCGCTCGCCCGGCGAGACGCGACCGCCAAATGATGGCATGATCAACTCCTCGAGTTCCGCCCACCCTTACCTAGATTGTGCGACAGCCGTGATCAACCCGAAAGTGGTTTAGCCGACTTCAGTAAAAACTCAGGACCAAAGACCTAACCGGCCCGTGCGGCCACGACCCGCCCGGTCACTTTGTGCGGTGTGATTTGGATGAAGACGTTTCTCACTCCGGCCGCCCAGGGAACAACGCCACCCACAGTCCACATGCGTACGAGCTCATCAGGCTCGGCCACTGCTTGCGCCCGGCCCTGTACCACGACGCTCCATCCCCGACGATTGTTCTGATCAAGCTCGTCGATCTCCAGTGCAACCTCGGTTGGCCGGATCAGCTCGGACAAGACTCCGTACGGCGAGGTACGAAAGATGATTGTTCCGTCATGCCAGGCATAGGTCACTGGAAGGATCTGCGGGCCGTCCGCGGCTTGCCACGCGATTCGCCCGACGCTCTGGCTTTCCAGGAGCTCCTGGCAATGTGCTGGACTGATCGCCCGAAACTCGCTCGCCGGCTCGTCGTCAATGAATCTGTTCTCCACCATCACTGCTGCCTTTCTGCTGTCATCTGATCGAGCTGACGGGCTATCTCGGACGCCCAGGCACGGATTCGTGTCCAATCTCGAAAATCGCCCGAGAGCGGGCCTTCCGCGGCCATCCATCTGCTCAGTCGACCGGTGGCATGTTCGGCGTCGAGCCGTCCGCCGAAGGTGACCGGCTCGCGTAGCCCGCGCGGGCCGATGACTCGAGTCACCGCCTTCGGAGTCGGAACCTGTTCGTCGCGAGCGCCCTCGCCGCATGGACCGCTATGGAACAACCACGTGCTGTCCGAGTCAAGCTCTCGTGCATGTCGTTTCAGGTACCGGGTCGCCGCCTTGACCCAACGCCGGGTATATATCGCACTGCCGATGATCACACCGTCGAAATCGTTCAGACTTGGGTCCTCGGCGCAGCTCACAACGGTGGCATGCAGCCCAGCAGCCTCTAGCTCCTGGCCGATAACCTCCGCAATCTCCTTGGTCGAGCCCATCTTGCTCGCATACGCGACGAGAACCCGGCTGCGCCCTGCCATTGCGCTCCTCCCAGCCGATGGCTTAACAGCACTAGTCAATGAGAGCCGCCGCGCTGCACGGGAGGGTCGAAGGTCCCGGCTCATCAGGCCCAAGGGGACGATTTGCCCATGCAGACGATTGGCCCAAGCAGACGATTTGACGCTCCCTGTATTGCCCCTTGTCGCGCAGCTGTCGAAGAGTATGATCTCTGCCAAGGCAGTCGAGGAATTTGACTGCTCTAGTTCGTGCTGCGCCCCGAACTTGACTAAGGGCGTGTTCGCATCTATATTGGGGGTTTGCCCTCGCCATCTGTCGACCCGTTTCACTTTGACACGGGCCGTTCAGCATGCGCAGAAGCACTTCGCTCCTCCACTGCGAGCCCTCGGAAGGACACAGGAGTTGGCCGCCTCGCGCACAACCTTGAAGACCAAAGTTATATCCCCTACCGGCCGCATCTCGTTCGCGAAGATCGCCGAACCTTTAGAAGTTCCATATCTGCTCGATCTGCAGATTGATTCATTTGACTGGCTCGTCGGAAACGAGGCTTGGCGCAAGCGCGTCGAGACAGCGTTGGAACAGGGCCGTACCGACATCAACACCAAGTCTGGACTCGAGGAGATCTTCGAAGAGATCTCTCCCATCGAGGACTTCTCTGGCACCATGTCGCTCTCGTTCCGCGATCACCGGTTCGAGCCGCCGAAGAACAGCGTCGACGAGTGCAAAGAGCGCGACGTCACCTACGCCGCACCGCTCTTTGTGACAGCTGAATTCATGAACAACGAGACCGGTGAGATCAAGAGCCAGACGGTCTTCATGGGTGACTTCCCCTTGATGACCGACAAGGGCACGTTCGTGATCAACGGCACTGAGCGGGTCGTGGTTTCCCAACTCGTCCGCTCTCCTGGTGTCTACTTCGAGCAGACCACGGACAAGACCTCTGACAAAGACATCTTTACCTGCAAGATGATCCCCTCGCGTGGTGCCTGGCTTGAGTTCGAGATCGACAAGCGGGACATGGTGGGGGTACGCCTGGACCGGAAGCGCAAGCAGAACGTCACCGTGCTACTCAAGGCGCTCGGCTGGACAGACGCCCAAATCCTGGAGCAGTTTGGCGACTACGAATCGATGCGGCTCACGCTGGAGAAGGACCACACCACGACCCAGGATGAGGCGCTGCTCGATATCTACCGCAAGCTGCGTCCCGGCGAGCCGCCAACCCGTGAGGCCGCGCAAGCATTGTTGGAGAACTACTACTTCAACCCGAAGCGCTACGACCTGGCCAAGGTTGGCCGTTACAAGATCAACAAGAAGCTTGGGCTAGAGCTGCCGTTCGACCGTACGGTGTTAACGATCGAAGACATCGTCGCTGCCATCCACTTTGTAGTCGCATTGCACGAGGGCAAGGAGACTCTTGACTCACCGCGTGGCGAGCTGCTCGTTGAAGAGGACGACATCGACCACTTCGGAAACCGTCGGTTGCGTACGGTCGGTGAGCTGATCCAAAACCAGCTGCGCACCGGCTTGGGCCGCATGGAGCGCGTCGTTCGGGACCGTATGACCACCCAGGACGTCGAGGCGATCACGCCGCAGACCTTGATCAACATCCGACCCGTGGTCGCGGCGTTGAAGGAGTTCTTCGGTACCTCCCAGCTCTCCCAGTTCATGGATCAGACCAACCCTGTCGCGGGTCTGACGCACAAGCGGCGACTCAATGCACTCGGTCCAGGCGGTCTGTCGCGCGACCGGGCTGGCATGGAGGTCCGCGACGTGCACCCATCGCACTACGGCCGGATGTGTCCGATTGAAACCCCTGAGGGTCCGAACATCGGCCTCATCGGTTCTCTCGCCTCGTTCGCACGCGTGAACGCCTTCGGCTTCGTTGAGACCCCGTACCGCAAGGTGGAGAAGGGCCAAGTTACCGATCAGATCGAATATCTGACAGCCGATGAGGAGGATCGGTACGCCAAGGCCCAGGCCAACGCCAAGCTCGACGACAAGGGCCGTTTCAGCGAGGATCGGGTCCTGGTACGCAAGCGCCACGGCGATGTCGACACTGTGCCGCCCAGCGAGGTGCACTACATGGACGTGTCGCCGCGGCAAATGGTGTCCGTTGCGACCGCAATGATCCCCTTCTTGGAGCATGACGATGCCTCCCGGGCTCTGATGGGCTCGAACATGCAACGCCAGGCGGTGCCGCTGATCCAGTCGGAGGCTCCCTTTGTGGGCACCGGCATGGAGTACCGCGGCGCGGTCGATGCCGGCGATGTGACAGTGGCAACCCAAGGCGGCGTGGTCACCGCGGTGAGCGCCGACCTGGTCGACGTCACACAGGACGACGAAACGTTCAAGACCTATCGGCTGAGCAAATTCCGTCGCTCGAACCAGGGCACCTGCATCAACCAGCGCCCGCTGGTGACCGCGGGGCAGCGGATCGAGAAGGGCATGCCGCTTGCCGACGGGCCTTGTACTGATCGTGGCGAGATGGCCTTGGGCCGTAATCTGCTGGTCGCGTTCATGCCCTGGGAAGGTCACAACTACGAGGACGCGATCATCCTGAGCCAAAGGCTCGTTCAGGACGACGTGCTGACCTCCATCCACATCGAGGAGCATGAGGTCGACGCCCGGGATACCAAGCTCGGTGCTGAGGAGATCACTCGCGACATTCCCAATGTCAGCGAGGAGATGCTCGCCGATCTTGACGAGCGCGGCATCATCCGCATCGGCGCCGAGGTCTCCACAGGCGACATCTTGGTTGGCAAGGTCACCCCGAAGGGCGAGACCGAGCTGACTCCGGAAGAGCGGCTGCTGCGCGCGATCTTCGGCGAGAAGGCGCGTGAAGTCCGTGACACCTCACTCAAGGTCCCGCACGGGGAGTCCGGCACCGTCATCGGTGTACGCGTCTTCGACCGCGATGCCGATGATGAGCTGTCGCCAGGTGTGAACCAGCTGGTCCGGGTCTATGTGGCCCAAAAGCGCAAGATCCAAGACGGTGACAAGCTTGCCGGCCGGCATGGCAACAAGGGCGTCATCTCCAAGATCTTGCCGATCGAGGACATGCCGTTCCTGGAAGACGGCACGCCGGTAGACATCGTCTTGAACCCGTTGGGCGTGCCGAGCCGGATGAACGTCGGCCAGGTACTCGAGACCCATCTCGGTTGGGTAGCCAAGCAAGGCTGGGAAGTTGATGGCGTCAAGGCCGCCTGGGCCGATCGGTTACGTGATGTCGGTTTGGCGAAGACGGATGGCAACGTCAAGGTTGCCACGCCGGTCTTCGACGGCGCCACCGAGCAGGAGATCACCGGTCTGCTGGGTCACACGCACGCGAACCGCGATGGCATCCGGTTGGTGAATGCCGACGGCAAGGCACGGCTATTCGACGGCCGTTCCGGTGAGCCGTTCCCGGATCCTGTGGGTGTCGGCTACATCTACATGCTGAAGTTGCACCACCTGGTCGACGACAAGATCCACGCTCGTTCCACCGGGCCGTACTCGATGATCACTCAGCAGCCGCTGGGTGGTAAGGCGCAGTTCGGCGGACAGCGGTTTGGCGAGATGGAGGTCTGGGCGCTCGAGGCGTACGGCGCAGCTTGGGCGCTGCAAGAGCTGCTGACGATCAAGTCCGACGATGTTCCAGGCCGCGTAAAGGTCTATGAGGCCATCGTCAAAGGCGAGAACATCCCTGAGCCGGGCATCCCGGAGTCCTTCAAGGTGCTGGTCAAGGAAATGAAATCGCTGTGCCTCAACGTTGAGGTGTTGTCAAGCGATGGTACGGAAGTCGAGTTGCGGGATTCTGAGGACGATTACCGGTCCTCTGAGGACTTCGGCATCGACCTGTCCCGTCGCCCCGGTGACTCCCTCGGAGGAGTCGAAGAAGTCTAAGTGCTCTCTCTTATACCGACTTGTCAGAATCTCAGCACCAAATCTGGTGCAGAGCTTCTGACAAGTCGGCCGAGGGCCTAAGTCATTCACAACTTGAGATATCGCGTTAGTTGAGAGAAGAGAGATAAGCAAAGAATGCTCGACGTGAACTTCTTCGACGAGATCCGCATCGGCCTGGCCACTGCCGACGAGATTCGCAAGTGGTCGCACGGTGAAGTGAAGAAGCCGGAGACAATCAACTACCGGACGCTGAAGCCCGAGCGCGACGGTCTGTTCTGCGAAAAGATCTTCGGTCCGACGCGGGACTGGGAGTGTTACTGCGGCAAGTACAAGCGGGTGCGCTTCAAGGGCATCATCTGTGAGCGATGCGGCGTCGAGGTCACTCGTTCCAAGGTCCGCCGCGAGCGGATGGGCCATATCGAGCTCGCAGCTCCGGTGACCCATATTTGGTACTTCAAGGGCGTGCCGTCACGGCTCGGCTACCTACTCGATGTTGCCCCGAAGGACCTGGAGAAGGTCATCTACTTTGCGGCGTACATGATCACAGACGTCGATGAGGAAGCTCGGCACCGGGACCTGCCGTCCCTCGAGGCCAAGATCGACGTAGAGCGCAAGCAGCTCGAGGGCCGCCGCGATTCCGACATCGAGAACCGGATGAGGAAGCTCGAGGAGGACACCGCCGCGCTTGAGGCCGAGGGTGCCAAGGCTGATGCGAAGCGCAAGGTTCGCGAAAGCGCGGAACGCGAGGTCAAGCAGCTGCGCGACCGTGCCCAGCGCGAGCTCGACCGGCTCGATGCTGTGTGGAACCGCTTCAAGAACCTCAAGGTGCAAGATCTTGAGGGCGACGAAGTGCTCTACCGGGAGATGAAGAACCGGTTCGGCAAGTACTTCTCCGGCTCCATGGGTGCCGACGCTATCCAGAGGCGACTCGAGACCTTTGATCTTGAGGCCGAAGCCGCCGAGCTTCGCGAGGTCATTCAGGTCGGCAAGGGTCAGCGCAAGACCCGCGCCCTGAAGCGACTGAAGGTCGTCTCGGCGTTCCTCACCACGAAGAACAGCCCCACTGGGATGGTGCTGGACTGCGTTCCGGTCATCCCACCGGACCTGCGCCCCATGGTGCAACTAGATGGTGGCCGCTTCGCGACATCAGATCTGAACGACCTATATCGGCGCGTAATCAACCGGAACAACCGGCTGAAGCGGCTCCTTGATCTTGGTGCTCCAGAGATCATCGTCAACAACGAGAAGCGGATGCTCCAAGAGGCCGTGGACTCACTGTTCGACAACGGCCGTCGCGGTCGTCCGGTCACCGGCCCAGGCAACCGCCCGCTCAAGTCGATCTCCGACATGCTGAAGGGCAAGCAGGGCCGGTTCCGTCAGAACCTGCTCGGCAAGCGCGTCGACTACTCGGGCCGCTCGGTCATCGTGGTCGGTCCGCAGCTCAAGCTGCATCAGTGCGGATTGCCCAAGGCGATGGCACTGGAGCTGTTCAAGCCCTTCGTCATGAAGCGGCTCGACGACCTGAACCATGCGCAGAACATCAAGTCCGCCAAGCGCATGGTCGAGCGGCAGCGGCCAGTGGTCTGGGATGTGCTCGAGGAGGTCATCTCCGAGCACCCGGTGCTGCTGAACCGAGCACCGACGCTGCACCGGTTGGGCATCCAGGCCTTCGAACCACAGCTCATTGAGGGCAAAGCCATCCAGATTCACCCATTGGTTTGTACGGCGTTCAACGCCGACTTCGACGGTGACCAGATGGCTGTGCACCTGCCGCTCAGTGCGGAAGCCCAGGCGGAGGCCCGAATCCTGATGTTGTCCACCAACAACATCTTGAAGCCCGCCGACGGTCGCCCGGTGACGATGCCCACCCAGGACATGATCATCGGCACCTACTTCCTCACCATGCAGCGCGACGGCGCGGTAGGGGAGGGCCGCGCGTTCGGCTCGGTGGCCGAGGCATTGATGGCCTTCGACCGTAACGAGCTCTCGGTCCAGGCCAAGATCAAGCTTCGGCTGACCGACATCGTTCCGCCGCTAGGCCAGGAGCTGTCGCCGAACGGCTCGGTCCTGCTGGAGACCACGCTGGGACGGGCGCTGTTCAACGAGGCGCTGCCGGAGGATTACCCGTACGCGGACTTCGAGGTCGGCAAGAAGCAGCTGGGCCAGATCGTCAATGATCTTGCCGAGCGCTATCCGAAAGTTCAGGTGGCCTTCTGCCTCGATCAGCTCAAGGACCTCGGATTCCACTGGGCGACCCGTTCGGGCGTCACCGTCTCTATCGGCGATGTCAGCACTCCGGCGGACAAGCCGCAGATCCTGTCTGGTTACGAAGATCGTGCGAACAAGATCGACAAGCAATATGAGCGCGGCTTGATCACCGACGACGAGCGTCGTCAGGAGCTGATCGAAATCTGGACTGATGCGACTTCACGCCTCGGTACTGCGATGGAGAACAACTTCGAGAAGACCAACCCGATCTACATGATGGTGCACTCCGGTGCTCGCGGGAACATGGTGCAGATGCGCCAGATCGCCGCGATGCGTGGTCTGGTGGTGAACCCGAAGGGTGAGATCATCGCGCGACCGATCAAGTCCAACTTCCGGGAAGGGCTGTCGGTGCTGGAGTACTTCATCTCCACTCACGGTGGCCGGAAGGGCCAGGCTGACACGGCGCTGCGTACTGCAGACTCTGGCTACCTGACCCGGCGGCTGGTCGACGTCAGCCAGGACGTGATCATCCGCGAGGAGGATTGCGGTACTGAGCGCGGCCTGACCAAGACGATCGCTGCAGACGACGGTCGCGGCAATCTCGTCATCGACGAGCATGTGGAGACCGCGGTCTACGCCCGGACCCTGGCGACGGATGTGTTCGGCCCAGACGGTGAGGTGCTGCTCAAGGCTGGGGTTGATCTTGGTGATGTCAACATCCGGCTACTCATCGACAACGGCGTTGCCACGGTCAAGGTCCGCAGCGTGCTGACGTGCGAGGCGGCGAGCGGTACCTGCGCGATGTGCTACGGCCGTTCGCTGGCCAGCGGCAAGCTGGTCGATGTCGGTGAGGCCGTCGGCATCGTGGCAGCTCAGTCCATCGGTGAGCCTGGTACCCAGCTGACGATGCGCACCTTCCACACCGGTGGTGTGGCCGGCGACGACATCACCCAGGGCCTGCCGCGTGTGGTTGAGCTGTTCGAGGCCCGTCAGCCCAAGGGCAAGGCGCCGATCGCCGAAGCCACCGGCCGGGTCAAGATCGAGGACAGCGATCGGCTCAAGAAGATCATCATCACACCTGATGATGGCTCGGAAGTAGCCGAGTTCTCGGTGTCTCGTCGGGCTCGGCTGCTGGTTGAGGACGGCGATCACGTCGAGGTCGGTCAGCAACTGACTGCCGGTACGCCAGATCCACAGGACGTGCTGCGAGTGCTCGGTGTGCGCCGGGTGCAGGAGCACCTGGTGGATGAGGTCCAGTCGGTGTACCGGACCCAGGGTGCCCCTATTCACGACAAGCACATCGAAATCATCATTCGACAGATGCTTCGTCGGGTGACGGTCATCGAGTCGGGCGACTCCAACCTGCTCGCAGGTGACCTGGTGGATCGGCTCGCCTACGAGGCGGCCAACCGGCAGGTCGTTGCCGAAGGTGGTACCCCGGCATCCGGTCGTCCGGTGCTCATGGGGATCACCAAGGCGTCGCTGGCAACCGAATCGTGGCTGTCGGCAGCGTCCTTCCAGGAGACCACGAAGGTGTTGACCGATGCGGCGATTCACGCCAAGTCCGATTCGTTGGTGGGTCTGAAGGAGAACGTGATCTTGGGCAAGCTGATCCCGGCTGGTACGGGCCTGGAGCGGTATCGCAACATCCGCGTCGAGCCGACGCCGGAGGCCAAGGCGCAGGCGTACTCAATGGTCGGGTACGACTCGTTCGACTACGACTTCGGCCAGGGGTCCGGCGCTGCCGTGCCGCTGGAGGAGTTTGATCTTGGCGACTATCGCTAGGTTCTAAAGCCGCTGAGATCAAGGCATGAGGGGCGGGCCTGGGATGGGCCCGCCCCTCTTGCACGCCGCCGGAGCAGTTTCAGCGTCCGGTGTCAAGGGCTCTGGCGGGTCGGGCTAGACCGCTGCCCGCTGCAGGTTGGCGAGGATGTCCTCCACCGTCTCGTCTGGGGTTTGGGTGCTGGAGTCCAGCCAGTAACCGATCTGGGCCGTCTCCCGTCGCAGTACATCGTCCAGCGCTTCCGGCGAGAGGTGCACGTATCCAGCCTTGGATCGTTGCTCTTCGCGCCACTCCAGCGCCGTCACGCTGGGAGACAACACAACGAGGTAGCGCTCGGGTGTCTCAATACGCTTGACGAAATCAGCCAGATCCTTGCCCAAAATGACGTCTTGCACGATGACGTCGTAGCCCTCTTCGGCGTAACGGTCTGCTGCCATGGCCGCCAAGTCATAGCGCAAGTTGAGCTGGGCGATCGCGTCCGGGCTTGGATTGGGCGTCATGTCCGCGCGACCATTGACCACCATTCTGCGAAACATGTCGCCGTGGATGTGAACCGATTTCGGCAACCGGATAGCCAGCAGATCGGCCACGATCGACTTTCCTGTAGCCATCGCGCCGGTGATCACGATGACCCTCCCCCGAGCAGACATCACAAA
>JBKPEY010000096.1:0-1715 GCA_046744405.1 Actinomycetota bacterium | reverse complement strand
AAAGCCGAAGCAGTGAGGGCCGAGATGCGCCACGACCCGATCGAAGTACGAACTCCCCCCGGCGGTGACCACAGGCACCTGGCCCGGTGCGAAAAGGCCGGCAGCATTCAGCTGGCGAGCCGCCTGCGCGATCGACTCCAGGTAGGCCTCTAAGCCAGCGGGTTCGCTGGTCGCAGTCCTAGGCATCAAGGTCACAGGCATCAAGCCTTCATAGCCAGCCACGCCGACCAGGCGTAGATGCTTGGACTGGTTGACCGCCCACGCCACGGCGAGGCACTCCTCGAGGCTTCTGACTCCGGTGCGACCGCCTATGTATCCGACTTCAACGAGCACGTCCAGCTGGCCGGTTAGACCGGCTTGGCCGCATTCCCGCTCGAGCAGTTCGACCGATGCCAGGCTGTCGACGTAACACGAAAAGCCGGTGCTTCCCTCGCCCAGCACCTGGCTGGCAATCCAGCGGATCGCCACAGGATCGACAAGCAGATTCGCCAGCAGGATCCGTGGCACTCCGACAGCCAACAACCCTCTGACCTGCGCCGCTGTTGCGGCGGTTGCGCCCCAGGCTCCCGCCTCCATCTGCCGCCGGATCAGCTGCGGCGACAGCGATGTCTTGGCGTGCGGCGCCAGCTGGACTTGATGATGGCGGCAATACTCCGCCATCGTGGCGATGTTATGGCGTAGCTGTTCGTCATGAAGCACGAGAACCGGATAGTCCAGGTCTCGAAGGGCATTCCACGCCAGATCACCGATGCGCGTCACGGGCACACCGGCAGGCAGTGGCAGCCCCTTGAACCGTCTGTCGTCGATGGGCCGCATCTTTCCATCCGGAGCCGTATGGACGCAGACTGGTCGTGTACGCCAAACCTTCCCGGAAGAATTCGCTATGTCGAACCAGCCTCAGTTGCCTGACATACTTCCAGTGCTTTCGCGTGGAAAGCACCGCAATCCCCGCAAGGGGGCGTGCTTTATGGAGATGGCCTCCTACCTTGCTGGAGAGCGATGGAGTGATCATCCGGCGTGTACGCATCCTTTGTTGGCGGCTATCGCGCGACTAGTCAATGACCACACTTCCGACGCAGAACGCCCACGCCTGGTCGAGTTGATTCCATCGGTGATCGGGCTGACTGGTGACGACCTGCACATCGATGCCCTGATCACGCTCCGATCCGCGACCATCGCGCTGCCGATTGCCTCAGCCGATCGGCAGCGGGTTCTGGCAGTCTCGGTCCTGGTCTGTGAGAGCGTGTTGGCACGACTCGATGGGCGCGGGGGACGCAGTCTTACTCCAGACAGTGAACGTGTGCTCGCCGCCGTGCCGCAAGCGAGGCAATGGGCCGACCGCTTCACCGGTAGCCTTCGTCCCCCGCTAGCCGCTTTCCGCCGGCAGGCCGCGCCGCACGCTGTCCGCTACGCAGTTGACAGTGCCGCACACGCGCTGATCCCGAATCCTGATGCCACGCTGCGCAGCATGCTCGTCGAATCAATCGAGGTGTGCGCGGCTTGGATCAGCAACGTAGCGACGTATGAGGCCGACCGGAAAGCAGCTACGCTACAAGATCAATTTCGTGATCAACTTCGTGCCTTTACGAAAGATCAAGCGCTCGAGTCGGAAAGTTGGAGTCACTCAACCTGACCGTCTAGCGGCTACGACGAGCAACGGCTTGGCTCTGTTGATGGTGTAGCTCCTCGTCGAGATAGGCCGAATAGACCTCCAA
>JBKPEY010000040.1:0-2554 GCA_046744405.1 Actinomycetota bacterium | reverse complement strand
TCAACGGGGTGTTCATCGAAACTCCTCTATGCTCGCTTGCTGACGCGCTGAAGACGTCGGTTGGTCGCAACCGGGCGTCGAAGTTTCAGCCTCCTCCGATCGTCGTCTGGTCGCGCCCGTCGAAGTCCCTGGTCGATCCCGGGAGGTGTCGCCTTGAGATGCTCGGCCTGCTCGAGACCTCAGTTAAGCCTGGGAAACCTCACCTCGGCCTTTCCCGCCGGGCCGGCAGTGGTCGTGATGGTACGTGGGCGAAATGCACGGCGTCTTTGAGATCCCCGCGGAATGGTGGCTCGGTTGCACCGTCCGCGCTAGGAGCGGACGAGGAGTCGGCCGTCCTCGGCCAGACCGGCACGCAGCTCCCTGCGCGAGCTGATACCGACCTTGGTGAACACCTTGCTGAGATGCCACTCCACCGTGCGCGCGCTAAGGAAGAGTTGCGCGCCGATCTCGGGGTTCGACAAGCCATCGCGAGCTAGCCTGGCAATCTGCTCCTCCTGGGGTGTGAGCTCCTCGCGAATCTCGCGGCTTCGCTTGCGCACCTTTTCGCCGGTTGCCAGCAGCTCGCCGCGCGCTCGCTCAGCGAAGGCCTCCATCCCGATTGCGACGAACGTGCCGTAAGCGGTCCGCAACTGCTCACGCGCTTCCACGCGCCGGCCCCTGCGGCGCAGCCATTCCCCGTAGAGCAGATGCGCCCGCGCAAGCTCCGGATGGAGTTGCGTTCGGGTAAGCCGATCGATCGCTTCGCGATACAGGTCGTCTGCCGCTGCCCCGTCGCTCAGGAGCGCGCGGCAGCGGGCCTCGATGCCAAGCGCGAACTGGTTCCCCGCGGGCTGTGTCGTCTGCGCTAATCGGTCCAGCGTGTCGCGGGCAAGCTGGTGGTCCCCAGCGCGCGCTGCCGCCTCGATCAATTCCGGCAATGCAAACGTGGTGACCGATGGGTCCAAGGTATTCATCGTCGCTTGCTGCGCCGCCACCCTGGCCTCCTCATAGCGGGCGAGACCGTTGTACATGACAGCAGCCGCCCAATGTGCCGGAGTCGCTGATGTGGTCTCCCCAGAAGCCGCGGTTTGGCGAATGACTGCAGCTATCAAGGCAGAAGTCTCTGCTTCCCGACCCTGGAGTGACAGGAGCCTCAGTAATGTGAATGGCGGGAAGTGGCTCCCGGTGGCCGCCGCGATGCTGTCTGTTTCCGCGGCGATCGCAGCGGCACCAGCGAAGTCGCCGGTCCATGTGGTTGCGACACCCAGCGAATAGAGATGGAGCGGCAGCTCCGCGAGTGCACCGGTCTGACGGACGACTTTGACAAGCCTTGCTGAGATTGCCAGGAGGCCGTCGTGGTCCCACATGGCGGCGGTGGCTTCGGTGGCAGCTATGCCCCATCGAAGCACCTCCTCATCCGACATCTCGGGGATGACGTTTGCTGCTCGTTGCAAGGTGGGCGCTGCGGCCGCGAGTCCATCTTTGGCGAGCACAGCGAGTCCATCGAGAAGTATGTGGTGAGGACGCAGCGTGACGGGCTGTGGAAGGGCGAGGATGGCGTCAGAGATTTCCCGGAAGCGACTTTGCGGGATGGGTCCGGGCTGGGTGGCCGCGAACCACGCGGTCATGTAGGTGTGGCGCGCAAGTTCGGCGTCAAGGCGCTCGAGTCTCCGTCCCGCGCTGAGCAGGAGCGGCGGAGCCTCGCTGCCGAGCCCGGAGGCCCATGCAACCTGGCCTCGAACGAGGTCCAGGCGTGCTCGCTGAAACTTGTCGAGCGTTCCGGTCTCCGCCGTGGCCAAGAGCCCCAGCGCCGCATCAAACTCGCCTGCCTGGAGGCTCGCCTCCGCCGCGGCCAGCGCACGCTCAGCGCGTCGAGTCGGATCTGCCGTGAGTGCGACGGCGCGTTGCAGGAAGGCGGCTGCCGCGGCCACCCCGCCGCGAGCCTGCGCCCGGCCTGCCGAACGCTCCAGCTCGGCGGCGATCTCTTCGCCAGGTCCGGGCATCGCCCGTGCCCGGTGCCAGGCGCGCCGGTCGGGGTCGATCTCGGGGTCGGTTGCGTCGGCGAGGGCTCGATGGACGCGATGGCGGTCTTCGGCGGCTGCCGAGCGATACGTGGCGGAGCGTACAAGTGGGTGTGCGAACTCGACGCGCCCAGCCAGTTGCAGCAGGCCCGCATCCACTGCGGCGTCGGCCGCAGCCATGTCGATGCTAAGCGTCTCGGCGGCGCGGTGCAGCAGCAGAGGATCGCCCAGTGGCTCCGCGGCCGCGGCGAGTACCAGCAGTTGCGTGTTAGAGGGCAGCAGGCGGAGACGCCGGACGTAGCTTTGTTCGATCTTGCTGACCATTGGCTGGCTGTCGGGCAGGCCGAACCCGCCGGCGAGATCTGCCACATTCCAGCTGCGCGGAAACTCTAACAGCGCAAGGGGGTTGCCGTGGCTTTCGGTGATGATCTGGGCGCAGACAGCCGCATCGAGCGGCCCGGGCACGTTGCCTAGCAGCAGCGCACGCGAATCGCTGTCGCCGAGTCCGCTGATGGGCATCTCAGGGAGCCCGACGAGGATGTCCTCCCCGAGGC
>JBKPEY010000272.1:0-3317 GCA_046744405.1 Actinomycetota bacterium | reverse complement strand
GGAGATCGAGCCGGCACCGTACCGGAGCGGCTGGTCGTAGCGTGATGTCGGTGAGTAGGGGGATCTCGGGCGACTCGGACGCTACCGAGAATCGGGCCAACAGCGTAGCGATTGCGACAACCGCTTCCGTCATCGCGAAGTTGCCACCGATGCAGCCGCGGAGGCCACCGGCGAACGGGAAGTAGGCGTATCGTGGGCGGGCCTGTTCGGCAGCCGGTTCGAAACGCGCGGGATCGAAGCGTTGAGGTTCAGGCCACAGGTCCGGCCGCCGGTGCGTGGCCCAGGGGCTGAGCAGGATGATGGACCGCGCGGGAATGTGCTGACCTCCGATGGTGACATCGTGCTCGGCGAGCCTGCCCAGTCCGTAGGCGGGTGGGTAGAGCCGGAGCGCCTCCTTCACGACCATCTCGGTGAGCTTCAGCAGGGGGATGTCGTCGCCATGAGGCGCCAAGCTGGCGAGCACTTCATCGATCTCGCGCTGCACGGCCGCTTGCACATCAGCGTGACGACCGAGCAGCTGCATCGTGAACGTCAGCGCTGTCGAAGTCGTTTCGTGCCCCGCCAGCAAGAAGATCAAGACTTGGTCGCGTATCTCCTGCTGGCTCATCGGCGCGCCGGTCTCCGGATCGCGGGCAGCAAGCAACAGGGAGATGAGATCTCGACCGGCGACAGAATCGGCCGACCCACGTGACCGCCTAGCGATGATGTCGTCGACGACGCCATAGAGCGCCCGCTGGGCCTTCGCCGCTCGGACCTGCGCCGGCGTCGGCCAGTGTCGGGGAAGCCGCAGCGGGTTGACACCGCGGCGACGAATGTGCTCGTTCAGCACCGGAAAGGTGGTTCGGATTACGGGTACCGCGTCCTCTACATCGGCGCCGAACAGAATACGGCCAACCGTACGCAGCGTGTAGTCCACCATCTCGGCGTTGACATCGATGGACTCGCCGGCCGCTGCCGACGCGCTGCATCGATCCGCCAGGCGCGCAGCCTCATCGGCCATAACATCGACGTAGCTCGCGATGCGGCGGCGGGAAAACAGCGGGGCGACTGTCCGGCGTTGCTGCCGCCACTGCGCGCCGCCGCTGGTGAGCAGGCCGTTACCGAGATACGCCGCGATTTCCTCGTAATAGGGCGTGTTCTTGCTGTATCCGTCTGGGTCACCCGCAAGCACTTGCTCAACGCCGTCCGGATGAGTCACCAGATAAAGGGCGCGGCGTAATCCCGGCGGTCCGACGACGAGTCTTACCACATCGCCGTAGTCGGCAACCGCTTGCTCGTAGGTGCCAAGCTGGTCGCGGCGCAGTTGCGGTCCCACGCCCGACCATCGCGACCCGCGCGGACCCGGCACCTCCGATTTGATGGCCCTGCTCCTGATGGCGCTGCTCGCCCTGCTCGCTCCGCGCGGGATCCGTCCGCCCACGCCTAAATCGTAGGTCGAACGGCCGAGCCACCACTGGGTGGCATTTGACCATCCCATGGGATGGTGGCAGGATGGTGACATGGCTGAGGCGGAAAAGACCGAGAAGATCACACTCAATCTCAGCCTGGTTGATCTTGGCCAGATCGACCTGCTCGTGCAAGAGGGGTTCTACGCGAATCGAACCGACTTTCTTCGTACCGCAGCCCGTGCACAGCTTGCCCTGCATGCTGACGCGCTGCAGCGAACTGTCGAACGTAAGACGATCGTGTTGGGCCTGGAGAGCTATACCCGTCAGCAGCTCGAAGAAGTTCGAGCGGCTGACCGTCGGCTGCAGATTCGTGTGCTCGGCCTAGCCACGATTGCCGACGACGTCACTCCGGAGCTGGCGCTCGCCACCATTGAATCGGTTGAGGTGCTGGGCGCGTTCCGGGCAAGTCCCGCGGTGAAAGCCGCACTGCGGGATCGCATTCGATAATGACCAGCCCAAGGAGCATTTTATGAACGGTCTTGATCAAAGCCAGCTGCCTGATCAAAATCACATGCTTGAAGCACTCAATCTCACCAAAGCCGGACGCCTTGCCGAGGCAACGGCGCTCATTCAACGCACCCTTGGGTCGGGCTCGAAGCCCGAGTCGTCAACCGACGTCGACCCGGTGAACCAGTTGAGCGAAGTCGTCCAGCCGCTAAGGCTGCCGCTGGCGGGCACCCGCGGCTTGCAGCTGCCCCGGCAGGGATCCAACCTGCCCCGTCAGACGCCACCGGCCGGAAGTCTCGGATCGGGCGTCCTTCTCGACCGAACGTTTGCAGATCATGCCGGCGCCAGGCAATACAAGGTCTACGTCCCACCTGAGTGCCCTGATGAAGGAGTAATGGTCATCGTCATGCTCCATGGTGGGACGCAGGCGGTACTCGACTATGCGGCCGGAACAGGCATGAACAAGCTCGCGGACACACATCGCTTCGTAGTCGTTTATCCCGAGCAGGATGCCCGGGCAAATCCCATGCGGTACTGGAACTGGTTCCGTCCCCAAGATCAGCGCGCTGGTAACGGTGAGCCGGGTCTCATCGCTGGTATCACCGAACAAGTCATCAGTGATTACCATGCCGATCCCAACAGGGTCTTTATTGTCGGTTTCTCTGCCGGTGCTGCTATGGCGACCGTTATGGCCGCAACCTATCCCGACCTGTACGCCGCGGCTGGCGTGCATTCCGGGCTGCCATACGGCACTGCGCACGACGTTGCCTCGGCATTTGCCCTGATGCGAGGGGAGAATCTCCCCACACAGAAAGACGCGGCGTTACGAATTCCGCTCATTGTCTTTCACGGTGATCAAGACCAGATCGTTAACGTCGTCAACGCAAGTCGCATCCGTCAACAGCGACTTGGAGTTACCGATGCGCTTGCGCGCGCTGAGGATGTGACCGTCACGCCTGGGCAGGTTCCAGGTGGGCATGGGTACACGCGGACCATCTATGGCGAGGAGGCCCAGGTGCTCCTCGAGCAGTGGATCGTGCATGGAGCAGGGCATGCGTGGTTCGGCGGTACCGCCGGTTGCTCATACACCGACCCCCGAGGTCCGAACGCCAGCGCTGAGATGGTGCGCTTCTTCGTGGCACATTCCTCCGTGGAACACGAGGGCTGATGCCGACGTGCGTGATCACCCTTGAGGGTCACGCCATCGAATTTCGCCTTGAACGTCGCGGGCAAGCTGCGGTCGAGGAACGACCGGCCCGTTCGTCATTAGGGTGAGAGGGCGGAGAGGACCGCCCCATGGGGAAGGGAAAGGAAGGCATGAAATACCTGCTACTGATCTACAACGACGAGGCAGCAGCGGCGGAGTATGCGGCGAATGCCAGCCCGGAGGAACAAGAAGCGCAGATCAAGCCTTGGTACGAC